>DURJ01000149.1 GCA_012837285.1 Bacillota bacterium | reverse complement strand
TTGAAGTGCTTCGCCTTAGCGGTTTGGCTGCCAAACCGCAGGATGTGGCGGTGCTATTAAAAAAGTTGCAGCTGGCTTTCGGAGACAGTCTACGTTTAACCGCCTGCCACTATAAAAACGACACCAGGCTCTATCAATTTCTAATCGAAGGGAAGGTAAACCAGGAGTGAAGAAGCTGCACCCACGGGTTCTTACTCGGAGCCGGCTCTTTTTTCTTGTCGCTGTAGTGCTTTTTCTGCTGTCAAGTCTACCCACAGCTAAGACTCTCTATAGAGTAAAGGCCTTACAGCGGACCATAGCCCAGGAAACTCAACAAGCTCAACAGCTGGACCTACTGACAGAACAAGTGGGGAGACTGAGGCACCATTGGCAGCGACAACAGCTATCAACCGGTGAGATCGAAGCTAAGATCCCGCCTGATGAGAACCTGCCTGAGCTTATTGCCGAACTTGACCTCTTGGCCGACAGTTGTGGAATTCGGATAACCGGGCTTACAGTGGGGTCTGGGTTGCAGTTAAGTCAAGGCGGTCAACAAACCAAGCTGGAGCTCACTGTTCAGGGTCCCTACAATCAGGTTAAGACCTACCTGAACTTGCTCCTCGGTACTGATCGTTACTTAGTGATGAAAACGGCCGAACTAAGCCGGGCTCAAGGTACGCAGCCTGGTGGGCAAGATGATACTGATCACTATTTTTGGCTAGCTCATATCAGTCTTAATGCCTTCTTTTGGCCATCAATTGATGATACCATTGGAGGGGACGACAAGCTGTGATTGGTCTCAAGACTAGGCTTAGAAAGGACGTGGAACACCTTGACCGTGAATGTGCTCTCTGATCTCCGTAGCGCACAGCAAATTATGGCAGCAACTGGGTCATCTTTGGTGGCAGTCAGCAAGTCTCGGGTCTGGCAACGAGCAGGGCAAGGAATAAGGCCTTTGTATGAGTTGCTGGCAGATGAGAGGCCTAATCTTGAAGGTGCGGCCTTGGCTGATAAAGTTATAGGCAGTGCAGCTGCACTTTTGGTCTTACATGCTGGCATCACGTCGGTTTACGCCCAAGTCATGAGCAAACGAGCCCAAAAGCTACTGCTGGACAATAACGTATACGTTGATTGTGACTTGCTTGTTCAGCAAATATTAAACCGCAGCCGGACAGAACCTTGTCCCATGGAAATCATTACCGCAGATTTGTGGGTGCCGGCGCAAGCTTACCAGGTTATCGGTTGTAAATTAGACGAATGGGTCCGGCAGCAATCCTAACTTACTTTACATAAGATATATTATCGGACGTTGTAAACGAAATGCGCGGTTACTTTGCGTTTATGGTTTTATGATATAGTAATGGATGAGTCACCAGTTCAGGGGAGGTGCAAACTGCGTGTCCAACTCGGAAGGATTGACCCGTCGTCAAGGACAAATCCTAAACTTCATTCAAAATTGGATTAGCGCGCACGGGTACCCTCCTTCAGTCCGTGAGATCGGTGCCGCAGTGGGACTGAGTTCCAGCTCTACCGTGCATAAGCATTTACAGGCATTGGAAACTAAAGGCTTTCTGCGACGCCGCCGTAATCAACCCCGAGCTTTAGAGGTGCTTACTACCCCTTCTCCGGCAACAGACAGCCAAAACGCAGTAATAAAAGTCCCTATTATCGGCCGAGTGGCAGCCGGAGTGCCGCTATTGGCGGTAGAAAATCAAGATGGCAGCTTTCCCCTGCCGGCGGAGTTTTCCTCCAAGGGGCCCCTCTTTCTATTACGGATTCGCGGTCACAGTATGATAGACGCCGGTATTTTGGACGGTGACTATGTGCTGGTACGCCAACAGCCTCAAGTTGAAAACGGAGAAATTGCAGTGGTTCTAATAGAAAACGAAGCTACAGTAAAATATTTTTATCGCACGAACAGACACATACGGTTACAGCCGGCAAATCCTCATTATGAGACCGTAGTAGTAAGCTCGGCGCAAGTCTTGGGTAAGGTCACCGGTGTCCTGCGTTTCTGGCCTTGACTTTATCGTGTGCATACTGTAAAATATCCATGTCAGCTGCAATCGGAGCGTGGCGCAGCTTGGTAGCGCGCTTGGTTCGGGACCAAGAGGCCGCTGGTTCAAATCCAGTCGCTCCGACCATGTACATGACCCTATGGTCAAGCGGTTAAGACATCGCCCTTTCAAGGCGGTAACGGGGGTTCGAATCCCCCTAGGGTCACCATTTTATTAGGGCCCATAGCTTAGCGGTAGAGCTGCCGGCTCATAACCGGTCGGTCCCTGGTTCGAATCCAGGTGGGCCCACCATCATACTTGCTCCGGAGAGGTTCCCGAGTTGGCCAAAGGGGGCAGACTGTAAATCTGCTGGCGACGCCTTCGGTGGTTCAAATCCACCCCTCTCCACCAAAAAGAAAAAGAGCGGCAAAGCCGCTTTTTTTATCTTTTTTCTGCTGGGTCCTAGGCCAGTCTGAGAGCCCTGTTATAGCAAGCTACAGCTTCTTCTGCTCGCCCCAAGTAATCTAGACACATACCTTTACCGCTGTAGTACGCCAGCTCATTAGGCAACAACAGTAAAGCTCGTTCGTAGGCCTCTAAGGCTTGTTCATACTGACCCTGCTTAAAAAGACAAGCGCCTTTGTTTCCCCACAGAACACCGTTGTTAGGTTCCAATTGAATGGCTGCTGTATAGCATTCCAAAGCAGCGCGTATCCGCCCCAGATTAAGTAAACAAAGTCCTCGGTTGTTAAGAGTCGTGGTGTCGGTAGGATTGTGTTGTAGTACCTGATCGTAGTACAATAAAGCTTCCTTATAGCGACCCAGTTTGGACAAGCAGGTAGCCTTATTATGAAGAAGTCCGATATCCACTTGTTCCTGACCAACAATTGCTTTTTCGTAACACCGCAAAGCTTCTGCATATCGTTCTAGCTTTCCTAAACAAAACCCCTTATTATTTAGTAAATAAGCATCATTAGGACTCACCCGCAAAGCTTGGTCATAGCAAGTCAAGGCCGCCTCAATTTTGCCTTGTCGACCCAAAATTAACCCTTGGTTGGCCAGAATCGACGGGTCGTTAGGTCTTAATGCTAATGCCTGCTGATAACAAGCCAGGGCCTTATCATCCTGTCCTAGTTCACTGTAGCATAGACCCTCTTTGTTAAATAGCGCTGCATTCGGGGTTACCGTAGCGCGCGCTTCCTCAAATACAGCCAATGCTTCCTTGGGGCCTCTCCCCTCCTCTACCACTTTAGCCAGGGCCAACCAGGCGCCAATGTCTTCTCGGTGATGTTCCAGGGAACGCCGAAGTGACTGTTGTGACTGCTCTAACAAGCCCATTTCACGATAGATTTCGCCCTTAAGATAATAAACGAGTCCCTCTTCGGGAGCATACCTTTCTGCCTGAGTAATTGCTTCTAGTGCCGGTTGAAGTTGCCCCTTAAACCATAATAATATGCCAGCAGTAAGTAACACATCGGGAGACTCCGATTCCGAAGCTTGCACTCGTTGCAGCAGACACTCCGCTTGAGATATTCTGCCCACCTGTAGGCCGAGCCTGATCCAAGCCAGACGTAGCTTTTGCCAGCTAAAGAACGACCGGGGAAAGCGTTGGGCTACCTTTTTTAAGGCTACACCCATGTTCTCCCTGGGCAATGTCGTTCCTGTGCCTACGTCAATCGGTATTCCGGCCACTGTGAGTCCAAAGCCGGCTAGAGCTCTACGCAGCTGGTTTAGAGCCAAGTAACGGGCTGCCCGTCCAAATTGCTGGCCGTTTATGCCTTTTCGCCACCATAACCGAGCCTGGCTCAGATCTAGATTGTTTTCCTGGTATTGGCCCCAGTGGATGTAACAATAACCGCTGCCCCTATCTGCTTCCAGATGTTCGGTACCTAGCACCATGACCGAGATCGGCAGAACCAGCGGAGGCAAGTGCAATTGTTCCTGCAATGTGACCACTTTAGGGATTAGGTTGGGAATAAAAGACGTTTGGTAGCCGTAATCAGTGACGGCTGCTGCCACGGCCTGAGCTACTTGGGCCGTGCTGGCGGTGCCGCTCAACAGCCCAATGAGGTCGTTGTTAAAAAAATCCTCCTGCTCGGGACAAACCTTTCTTGCTGCCAAATAGTCCAAGCAAAAGACAAGACCAGCCACTGCTGTTTGGACCCTTTCATCCTGGGCCCATTTTGCTAGCCAGTTCAGCTCTTCTTCGGTAGTGAGCATGACAACACTCCAGGTCAAGGGCCCGGCTGAGCTGACTTTCTGGCTAACACTGTTTATGATGGTCTCCAATTGCATCCTCATGTCAGCCGCACATAATCCGTGGCGCTTTCTGGTCATCAATCAGTTCCCTCCCATATATAGGCAACAATGGAAGATATCACCAGTAGTTTCGTTTTTTGGGAAGGGAAACCCTTTTATCAAACCTTATTACTACTCACTTTTTTTCTCTAGGACAACACCTTTTTCGTCTGACTTCGACGGCAATAATGCCCAGCTGTTTTCCAGGCCACGAATTATTGCTTTTCCTGTCGCTGGATTTGTAGCTGCCGGTACATAATGCACATCACATAAACGCAAGAGGGCAGTTATGTCCGGCTCATGAGGTTGAGGCGTCAATGGATCCCGAAAGAAGAACACGGCATCAATCTTGCCACTGGCAATTTGGGCACCAATCTGTTGATCCCCGCCCAGAGGACCGGACAAGTAACGCTTTACCCTTAGATGGGTGGTTTCTTCAACTAAAGCACCGGTATGGCCGGTACCTACTAATTCTACTCCCCGAAAGAATTCCAGATGTTCGTTGACAAACTTGATCAGTTCGGATTTCATTTGATCGTGAGCTATAAGAGCTATTCTTTTCATAACTATACTCCTTCAGCAGAGGTGAGCCGATGGCCCAGATAGAAGACATTCTCACAAACCTCGCCAACAGTTACCCTCAGGTAAGAACCGAGTTAAACTTTAGTTCTCCTTACGAGCTGTTAGTGGCTACCATACTGTCAGCCCAAACTACCGATCGGCAGGTAAATAAGGTGACGCCAGGACTACTTTCTAAGTACCCTACGCCTAAAGCCTTGGCCGGAGCCGATCCTAAACACGTGGCCCAGCTAATACAGGGCGTGGGACTGCACCGTACCAAGGCTCGTTATCTAGTGGCTAGTGCCAAAATGCTAGTGGAATCGTTTCAAGGTCAGGTGCCACAAACGCTGGCTGAATTATTGACTTTGCCTGGAGTGGGACGAAAAACAGCTAAGGTGGTGTTGGCCAATGCCTTCAACCAACCGGCACTGGCGGTGGACACTCACGTTTTTCGTGTTTCTCGCCGCTTAGGTCTTGCCAGTGGAAAAACACCTGAGCAAGTAGAACAGGAACTGGAAGCAAAAATACCCGCCGAGCAGTGGATCGCTACCCACCATCGTCTGATTCAACACGGACGACGTATCTGTCGGGCGCGAAATCCCCTCTGCCACCAATGCAGCCTTAGACAAAACTGCTCCAGCGCAACATAGGGTGACTTATTACCACGTCTCTTCCACGATTCTCTGTACTTGACTCATTATCACGTCTCGATTTAACGTCAGTGCCCTACCCTGCTTCACCACGATTTCTCCACCAACCATGACAAGCTCAACATCCGCCGCCCGGGCTGAATAGATGATCCGGGAAACTATGTCGTGCCGAGGGCTGAGATGCGGACTGTCTTCCCTCAGCACTATCAGATCGGCCTGTTTTCCCACCTCTAGGCTTCCAATCTGCTCCTGCAATCCCAAAGCTTCTGCTCCGCCCATAGTCGCCAGGCGAAGGGCTGCCTGAGCTGGAATCGCTGTGGGATCACTGCTGGCACATTTGTGTACCAGTGCCGCCAATCTAGCTTCTTCCAATACATCCAAGTTATTGTTTGAAGCCGCGCCATCGGTACCCAGGCCCACTGCTACGCCTTTGTCCATTAATGCGATTAGAGGAGCGATCCCACTGGCTAATTTAAGATTGCTGCCGGGGTTATGGGCCACCCCAATCCCGTTTGCGGCCAACAGCTTGATGTCTTCTTCGTTCACATGCACACAATGAGCAGCGATCGTCGGTATTGGACCTACCTCTTGTAGGACACTATGGTAAAACTGTATCGGTGTCAGGCCGGTTTCTTTCCTCAGCTCCTCCACTTCCAGCTTTGTTTCCGCCAGGTGAATATGAAGGCCACAACTTAGTTCCTGCGCTGTCTTGACAACCTGTAACAAGAAAGGCCGCGGGCATGTATAGGGGGCATGAGGACCCAACCGGCAACTAACACGACCCTCAGCGGTACCATGAAAAGACTGAACAAACTCAGCAGCTTGTCCCAAGGATTTTTCTCCGGCTTTGGGATCCAAGCCGGTCATGCCTACCGACAAATCAGCCCTCAGACCGCTCTCCCGGACCGCTGTGGCCGTCTCCTCCATGAAGAAATACATGTCAGCAAAAGTGGTAACTCCGGCTTCCATCATTTCCAAGCAAGCCAACAGCGCTCCCCAATAAACGGCTTCTGGTGTAAGCTTAGCTTCCAGAGGCCATATTTTTTCTTTTAGCCAGGGCTGCAAAGCAAGATCATCAGCATAACTGCGGAAAAGGGTCATGGCCGCATGGGTATGGGCGTTGACCAAACCTGGCAGCACTACCATCCCTTGACCCGACAACACTTGATCAAACTCACCCGGCTGGTGATGCTGCGGCGGACCTACATAGGCTAAACGACCGTCGGCGCAAATAATATCGCCGGGAGCAAAGATGCGATTATCGCTGTCTACTGTTATTACAGTAGCCCCCTCAATAAGCAGTGTGCTCAAATACCGTTCCTCCTCTATCAGTTCTGGAAAACAGCCTTTTTCTCCCTCTATCTATGTTGATCATAGTCAAAAAGGCCTGGGCCTCATCATGCCCAGCCCGAGCTGCCTTAACCAGAAAGGACAGACCAGCCGGACTTTTTACATGGGACCACAATAAGCGACCCAGTTCAAAGTTAATATCAGTCTGTTCGGGCTCCAGTTTATGGGCCATTCTAAGGTGTGTCTCGGCTGCTATTACGTTATTTAGGCGTTCTTCCGCCTGTGCCAACAAGAGTCGGTAACTGGCATTATTAGGTGCCAACTCTACAGCTTTCTCGGCTCTGCTCTTTGCTTGTTCTGTCTTACCCCTACCAAGATAGTATGCGGCCACCTTAGCCTGCAGGTCGGGATCTTCGGGGCAGAGACGGACAGCCTCTTCCCAGGCTAAACCGGCCTCGTCCTCCCTCCCGTCAGCACCGAATAGGGCCGCCAACGATGCGAATATGGCTGGGTTATAAGGTTCCAATATGTAGGCCCGCTCCAAGTAGCTGTAGGCCAGATCAACATCCTTCGTCGCGGTAAGAGTAGCCATGGAGCATAAATTGGGAATGACTCTATTTTCACCGTCTAGCGTTACATAAAAAGACATGTGCTGCAATAACTCGGTCAAAGGCTGAACGCTGCCGGATGTGAGCATTATTCCTTGTTGCCATAGGGCCCGTGCTTCCCGAATATGTGCGAGCTTAAAATAAACCAGCCCTAATTCTGCGTAGGCGTACCCGTTACGAGGTTGTGCTGCCAGACAATTGCGCAGCTCCAAGGCTGCTTGTTCATATCGGCCCTGCCGGCTGTACAAGTAGCCAAGCCAATAATAAGCCTCGCTCAAACCTGGATTAATAGCCAGGGCGCTGACGAAACACAGTTCAGCTTCCAAGATCAGGCGGCTGTTCAAGTACTGCTCTCCAAGTTTAATTAATTGCCCCGAGTCGTGAGGCAGTTCAGAGGGAGGCTTCGGCCCCAGTGAAGCCGGCATTTCAAGCCAATCAAGAGGATTAAAGCAAACATTGTGGGTGGAATAGCTCATCACCACGATCCCCTCCACCCACATTCTACCAAGTCTGTAATTATGTGTCAATTTCGTTTTCCCAAGATCGTATCTGGTTGAGGCGCTCATAATCCGTTAAGTCCACCGCAACCGGAGTTATCGAGACGTATCCTTGTTCTACCATGGCAATATCGGTATCCACACTGCTGGCACCGGTCACTGGCTCACCGGCCAGCCAATAGTACGTCTGCCCGCGAGGATCACGGCGGGTTTCGAACACATTGCGATAGCGGCGAATTCCTAATCGGGTTATTCTTACGCCTTTTATGGCGGACCTGGATAGATCCGGCACGTTTATGTTGATCAAAGCGCGTGACAACGCCGGCTTTGTGATTAAGCGTTCGGCTACTGATAATCCTACCCGGGCGGCAAAACCATAATCGGCCTCAGGGTTCGATGTTGCCAAAGACACCGCCACTGCAGGTATTCCGTGCAACAACGCTTCCAGCGCGGCTGCCACTGTTCCCGAATAGAAAACATCTGTACCTAAATTGGACCCGCAGTTAATACCGCTAACTACCATATCCGGTTGTTTCGGCAGCAACGTAGTTAGAGCCAGTTTTACACAGTCGCCGGGAGTACCGTTCACTGCATAGGCCCATTTTGTACCAGCGTGCGTATCCACCTGCTGTACCCGGAGCGGTTTGTGTACTGTTATCGAGTGGCTGGACGCGCTGCGCTCTCTGTCCGGCGCCACCACTGCCACTTCGTGATGGGCACAAGAAAACTCTTTTGCCAGAGCCACTAATCCCGGAGCCTGGATCCCGTCATCGTTACTGAGGAGGACGAACATCAGCGGGCCTCCTGATTCCATTCTTTGTTAGGGCGGTTCACAATCTACACATAGGGGGCAGAGAGTTCCTGGCTCGTCCATCACCATGCCTAGAATAGAACACCTGAAAAAGGTAACACTCTGACCCCTCAAGGTAAAGTACTTTACCGGCTCAATATGAATGCACGGGCGGTTGGCCATGACGCGCGGAATCTTACAGCCGGCACATGCCCATTTAGCTGTGCTATCTGTTGGGGAAAACGTAGCCTTGCTGAGCTCGCAATGGACTTCTCCTTCCGACAGTACCTGAAAAGGACAATAATCCGTCACGCTACCACCCCCTGCGCAACAAGCTCTCTGTAGTTTATGCAGGGGATGAGACCGGAGGTGACTTTTACAGCTCAGCAATAATTAGGTTTCAGCACTAAGCCTGCTCTCTTTCCTCTCTGACCCGAGCGGCAATCGCCTCGGCTGTGCGAGCAGGAACTTCTTCATAATGGTCAAAAGACATCGTGAAACTTCCGCGCCCTTGAGTCAGGGAGCGTAAATCAATGGCGTACTTCAATAGCTCGGCCAGCGGAACTTGGCCTTTGATTACCTGAAAACTTCCTGTAGGCTCAAGTCCAAGAATTCGTCCCCGTTTGGCATTCAAGTCACCAATAACATCACCCATAAAGGCATCAGGTACCGTAACTTCAACATTCATAATGGGCTCCAGAAGAACCGGGCCAGCCTCTTCCGCTCCCTTTTTGAACGCCAGACTGGCTGCAATCTTAAAAGCCATCTCGGAAGAGTCTACTGGATGGAAGGAACCGTCCACTAGAATGGTTTTTATATCTACCACCGGAAAGCCTGCCAACACTCCCTCCTGCAGGGCTTCCCGAAGACCCTTCTCTACCGCTGGGATGTACTGTTTCGGCACCGCACCGCCGAAAATCTTCTCTTCAAACACAAAGCCACTGCCCTCAGGTAGGGGTTCTATCTCCAACCACACATGTCCGTATTGTCCGTGGCCCCCAGTCTGCTTTTTGTGCCTCCCTTCAACTCGCACCGGTTTACGCAAAGTCTCCCGGTACGGCACGCTGGGTGTTGCTGTAAGGACTTCCACGCCGAACTTGCGCTTCAGTCTATCCACCATCACATCTATATGCACATCGCCCATCCCCGACACGATCAACTCGCGACTTTCAGCATCTTTGCGCAAAGTCAGGGTCGGATCCTCCTCCATCAACCTGGACAGACCCGTACTCAGCTTGTCTTCATCGCCTTTAGATTTAGCCGTCAGGGCGACTGAGTAGGATGGCGCCAAAAACTCAAACCCCGGTAACATTATCTGCGTGTCTTTCTGGCCCAAGGTGTCACCGGTACTTGTCTCCTGAAGTTTAGCCACGGCCCCTATGTCACCTGCTGCTACCGCGTCCACCGGGATCTGCACCTTACCCCGTGGAATAAATACCTGGCCCACTCGTTCGGATTTTTCTCGGTTGGCATTATAAATGCTCCCGTCAGAAGACAAGCGGCCCGTGTAGACGCGGAAGTAAGTCAATTTGCCGACAAAGGGATCGGCCACTGTCTTAAAGGCTTGAGCTACTAGCGGCTGTTCGTCGTTACATTCCAGTAACACTTCCTCCTTAGTAGGCAGTGCTGTCGCTTTCACCGCTGGTCTGTCCTGTGGTGAAGGAAGATAGTGAATCATGGCATCCATCAGTAAACCTGCACCTTTGTTCAGATAGGCAGACCCGCACAAGACCGGAAACACCTTGCCGCTAAGGGTACCGTGCCGTAACCCTTGTATGATCTCGTCCTGGGTAAGCTCCTCCCCTTCCAGGTACTTCATTGTCAAATCATCGTCCGTTTCGGCAGCTGCCTCCACCATTTTTTCATGATAAGTTTCGGCCAGCTCCTGCAGTTCTTCGGGAATGGAACCTTCTTTAACTCCTCCGTTCTCAAAGAAAACTGCTTTCATGGTGATAAGATCAATAATACCCTTAAAATCAGCTTCGGAGCCAATAGGAACTTGCATTGCTACGGCATGAGGCGACAGCTCGGATTGGATTTGCTCTAAAACCCGGTCAAAATGGGCATTTTCGCGATCCAGTTTGTTAATAAACAAAAGACGCGGCAGGCCTCTTCTCTCAGCCAAAGTCCACATCCGGCCAGTGTTTACTTCCACGCCTGAAACAGCGCATACTACCACTAACGCTGCGTCAGCCACGGAAAGAGCTCCTAGCACCTCACCGATAAAATCGGGATAGCCCGGTGTATCCAGCAGATTAATCTTAGAATCTGACCATTCACACGGGAGAACCGAAGCATTGATGGTTATTTTGCGTTTGATTTCATCGGGATCATAATCCGAAACGGTATTCCCCTCATCAACTTTTCCCAACCTGTCGGTTCCACCGCTGGTATAAAGAAGGGCTTCTGTAAGGGAGGTTTTGCCGGCGCCTCCATGTGAAATCAGGGCTACATTGCGCAACTTATCCGCTGCATAGTCTTTCATCGTATCATTCCCCCTTTGCTAGTAAAGGCTCGAGCTGGCTTCTCGTCCTTGGTTGTATATTAATTCGGTAACAACGATCATTTCTCCTTCTAGCCACTGATATTAGCAGCCGGTTGACTATCTGCGTGAGATCGAAAACCGTTTGCGCTCAGCATAACGCTCCAAAGCTAGCTTAATAAGTCTGTCCAGTAAATCAGGATAGCTAAGTCCACTGGCCTGCCACAAGCGTGGATACATGGAAAAATTGGTAAAACCAGGTATGGTATTTATTTCGTTAACAATAATTTCCCCGGTAATCCGATGCAAGAAGAAATCCATTCTGGCCATACCACAGCAATCTACAGCTTTAAAAGCTGCTATTGCCAAGGCCCTCACTTCATCAGCAACCTCAGGTTCCAGTTGTGCCGGTATGACCAAATCAGATTTGCCGTCTGTATACTTGGCTTCATAGTCGTAGTACTCATTGTGAGGAATAATCTCACCCACTACTGATGCTTGCGGATCATCATTTCCCAGAACAGAGCATTCGATTTCTCGTGCCGGGATGAACTCCTCTACCACAAGCTTGCGGTCGTAGCCACTGGCCACTTCGATTGACTGTCGTAATTCTTTCTCATCTCTGGCTTTACTGATACCGACACTGGAGCCTAAGTTGGCTGGCTTAACGAACACAGGCAAACCAAAAGAATCAATGATATCCCGGCAGATCTCATCAGGGCCTTGGAGCCAATCGGGGAGTAGTATTACCTTATATCCGGCTAAGGGTAATTTATGGTCCCGAAATACGCTTTTCATGATCGCCTTATCCATACCTACACTTGAGCCCAAAACCCCTGCTCCCACGTACGGCACCCCGCACATTTCAAACAATCCCTGAATGGTTCCATCCTCACCGTAAGTACCATGCATTACAGGAAACACCACATCTAAAGATGCCAGTAATTCAACCGGTATGCAGCCGGCATCATCATCCCGCCCCTCACTTAGTGTTTCCCAAGGATTGCCGTTAGTAATCCATCTTCCGTCTCTGGTAACCCCTATCAGAACTGGCTCGTATTTATTCGATGGCAAGTATCTTATTACCGAAGCCGCCGACATAAGCGAAACTTCATGCTCTCCTGACTTCCCGCCGAAAACAATTCCCACTTTGAGTCTTGTCATTGTCGATCACCTCTTTCTCAAATTGTCAACAAGCCTATTATCCCTGCCGTAACACCGATTCGATGACTTCGGTACGGCTCATACGGTAGCCGTCTTTTCTTAGACAACGGAGCAGATAGACATAACGTAAACGGGCGGCTCGCTCCCAAAAAATTGCGAAGTCAACCAATTCCGGTTCAACTACCCAGGTAAAATACGCTTGAGCCAACTGCCAGTCGTCCTTTGCCTCCCTTACTATGTTTAAGTTAATATCCCCATGAAGTAGGAGTTCTGGGGTGGGCTTCATTTTTCCTTCCGCCCCCTTTGGCATTATACTGAAGCTTCTTCATCAGTCTACGCCCAAGAGCGATCGGATGTAACTTAATACAAGGTTATGTTCCTTAACATTAAATCTTCCTGGGAATAACTACCTCTTCCCTTGTTGCCAGCAAAATAAAAAACCCCTCGCCACGAGGGGTTGTCAGTAAGCACTCAAGTACACGCCGGCAGCAGCTGAAAAATGCCGCGCTTCACTTCTGTTGCCGTCACCTTGTCCGCGCCGAAAGCAGACACTATATAGTTATAGGCGTCCCAAGGATCCACCTCATCACCACAAGTAAAGACGTCCACAGCAGCATAGCCGAGTTCCGGCCAGGTGTGTATGGCCAAGTGCGACTCCGAGATAATGACCATCCCGCTTACCCCTTGGGGGCTAAATCGGTGAAATGCCACCTCACGGACTTCTGCGCCAGCAGTTAACGCTGCATCAACCAGTATGCTTTCCACAGTACCCACATCATTTAGAATCTCGCTGTCGCAGCCAAAGAACTCAGCCAGGATGTGACGCCCCAGTGCTTTCATCTCTCGCCCTCCCCTTCAAAAAGCTATAATTATCACCTAAGATTGTAGCAGACTATTGCGTTATGTCAAGATGAGCAAGAGCGATTATAGCCTTTAGGGGAATCCTTACAGCCAATTGCGCAATATATCTAATCCTTGCTTATTTTGGCACCAGTTTTGTCGCTACAGGGCAGTGCTATCAATATTAGCAAAACGGTAGGAAAAAGTAATGCAGTCGCTCCGGCCACCACTCCTGAATCGTTGGCAATTAGTGCCAGTATGGCCGCGATCACTGCACCTCTCAAACACCCAGTCAGGGTCGGTTTGTTGCGCTGTAGCCGCAGGCTACGACGGTATGGTCCAAAGAAAACTGTGCTCAAGGTCAGAATAAGCATAAGCAAAACGCGACTCCACAACGAGTACCGGACCAGTTTCAAATTCATACTGACCTTTCGGCGAAAGATACCGGCCAAAGCTGGCAGCCCTTGTTGTCTAGTGAGCTCGAACGCCTGTCCTATGTGTGAACTGTCTTTTGCCAGGTATCGGTCCGCTAGTACAAGAATCAGCAGGACAATGAAGCCCATAATCAAACCGCGCAACACTTCGCGCCAGCGAAGTTCACAGCTATCGAGCCACAAGTAACTCGCCCACGCCCCGCCGGCAAAAGCTAGAGTGCCGCCGGCATTGGCACCCAACCGGCTAGCACCGAGAAAATAGGATCCGGCCACTGCCACCACCAGCATAACTGAGCGAGCGGTCCGGATCTTCAGGCGCCAGTGCTCCAGAACCAGGCCCACCGCAGCCAACGAAGCACCCATGAAGATTCCCATGTATTCATTTCCCAGCCCATAGTAACGCGCACCGCTAATAAAACAATAGCCCAGCAAAGACGAACCCACCAGTCTTTGCTCACCGATTACATCTACCACCAACATAATAATTGTACTCGTCGCCACCAACCAAAACACAACCCGGTTAGAAATTGATCCATAAGCTGCCACCGTCGGGAAAAGAGCAATAGCCATTGTCACTGCCACCGTTAGTATTGGAGACAGAGGTGGTAACAGCGGCAACACCAGGAAAGCTAACGGCAGAGTGATGCCGGCCAACAGCAAACCCTGAACGGCATGGCTCAACAGGCGTCGGTGCAGTAAAGTAGCCAGGATGGATAAGGCCAGCGTAGCGATCAAATAGCCAATGAACAAACGGAGCATCAGCGGTCGCTGAACATAGCTGTAAGTTGCGCGTACCTCCAATGATGTTAAACCTTCCAGCTTCTTCTGGGCCGGAACGAGACTAATCGGTCGGCCGATGATTGAGTTGGATACGGGTAAACGAAAGTAGGCTAGTATGCTGGCTGGCACGTCAATGTTCGCCACTAAGCCCGGGCGGCGAGTGGTGGGCGAAACCAAGTACCCGCTCCCCATGTCGGGACCCCACACCGCTATCGGAGTGAGACCCTGGACCCGGGCCGAACCCTCCACCTTTGAGGAAGGGGATATAATCATAATTAGGCTCTCTGACGGGCTGAATTCAGCCAGTAACAAAGCTGTAAATTGATCCAGTCGCTTCAGTGCTTCCGCTCGCATGCTCGCGGCAGCAGCCGGTTCACAATAGGGGGCGTATTTCTCTACTCGGTAAAGGTCCGCCCATTCAACAGCAATAATATGCACCCGTTCTTTGTACCGCTGCACTGCGGCCAGGACTTTTTCAGTTGATGTCCAGTGCCCAAATGGTCCGCTTGGATCCCTGGCAAGGAGTTCCGGTCCGAGGTAACCATGAGGCACTGAACCGCTCCTGTCCATAAACATGTTCACCAGCGGCCGTTCCCACGTATCAGTGTCAGCGCAGCCGATCACTGCCGCAGTATAACCAGCCTCCAGTAAAGCGCTACCTAAGGCTCCCAGTTCAACTGTATAGCCTAGATTGTTGTTGGCCGCAGCCATGGAAGCAATGCCTGGCTGTACCACTTTTCCAGGGGGACCGTTTCCAAGTCTGCGCTGTAGCACTTCGAGCGCGGTACCGTCCTCGGTAGGAAAGTAATCCTCGGCCATGTATCCCGGTTGCCGGTCAATAACTTTGGCTCTGGCCCCTGTGCCTAAGGTTAGATAGGAGCTGGCCAGATTGGCTCCGCCGGCCACATTGTTATTTAAAAGGGCACAAGCTCCCTGGACAAAGACTGTCTCCACCTGGGGTACAAGCCCGCTGGTAACATCTGACAAAGTAAGGCCGTCAATACACAGTAGAACCAAGGATACCCTGCTCGTATTCTGCTGCGCCCAAGTTGCACCGGTAGAAACAATCAACGTCCCGACCACAAGCCCACATAGGTATAAGATCCCGCGAGCGCCGGGTTTGGTCATGCTTTTAAGGCCTCCCTGTAGACTCTCAGGGTAGAGGAAGTGGTGGCTGCAGCAGAAAAATGGCTGTGCGCTCGTTCGCTTGCAGCCATCCCTAACTGTTTGGCTATTTCCGGATATTGCAGCAGAAACATCATAGCCATGGCCAGTGCACCAGGCATTTTCGGCGGAACCAGTAATCCAGTCCCTCCGTGAACCACCACTTCGGGAATGCCTCCGGCCCAAGTGCTAATCACAGGTCGGCCCATAGCCATGGCTTCAATGTTAACCAGTCCCAGGCCCTCACGCACCGACGGAGTAACCAAGGCAAACGCTTCTTCCAGCAATCTGCCGGGCTCCGTCTTGTGACCGACAAATTCAACTGCGGCTGCGATATTTAACCTGCGGGCCAAATTCTCTAACTGGGAACGACTGGGGCCATCGCCCACTATTACCAAGCGTACATGCGGCCACCCTATTGCTTTTACCTGAGCCATGGCTTCCAGCAAAAAGGTAAACCCCTTTTCCGGTACCAACCTCCCGATACTAAGAAAGAGGGGCGTTCTGAGAAAGACATCAAAGGGTTGAGGCTTAAATCGTCCTAAGTCAATACCATTATAAACCACGGTAATTTTTTCCTCCGGGATACCCTGGGCAATTAGAGCCGTCGCCAGTGATTTTGATACGGCTATCACTCGATCCATCTTCTTAGTTAGCTGGCTGCTTCGGCATAAACAACTGGTTACACCAGCGGGGAAGTTATGAGCAGTGTAAATCCAGACACTTCCTCGGTCCTTGGGAACAGTCAAGGCTAATAAAGCAGCCAGTGCCCCATGGAAATGAACCACATCTGGAGCTAATTCTGTTATCAATGAGCTTAAAATGTACGTACAACTCCAGAATTGGATTGGATTGGCGCTCAAGGGCAAATTTGCCCCCCTCCAGTCAACATCCGTCTGCCCCCCGGCAACGAATACTTGATGCCCTTGCTCGGTCAAACCCGCAACTAGGTTAGCAACATGATTTTTCATGCCGCCCTGACATGATCTCACCACTAACAGAATTCGCATGACGTACACCCCAAATGGTCAATCACTACCTTATATAAGATTGACCTTTGGGCTTAGACTTATACCAAACAAAAAAGCAGCCATCTGGCTGCAGATAAACATTTCACTGGTCGGAGTAAGCGGATTTGAACCGCTGGCCTCTTGCACCCCAAGCAAGCGCTCTACCAAGCTGAGCTATACCCCGACTGCAATTATTATTGTACACTTTTTTTACCGGAAAATCAAGAGGCTACTCCTGTCCAATGATCTTGGTCTTGCGAACACCGTCAATGCTTGTTAACGATTGCAGTAATCTTTCTATGTCCTCTAACATGTCTCCGGTTTCGATAGAAATCGACACATCGGCCAATCCTTGAAGCGGTAGCCCTTGATTTATTGTTAAGATATTCCCCTTACTCTGAGCAACACGGCCCAGGACTTGCGACAGTACACCTGGTTTGTGTTCCAATACGAAATACAAAGTGACAATTTTCCCCTGGCTGAGTTCGTAAAAGGGGAAAATATAGTTACGATACTTATAATAGGCTGCTCGGCTCAAACCTACCTGCCCTACGGCTTCATTGACAGTGGAGCACAAGCCGCGTTTAAGAAGTTCCTTGGCGCGAATTGTCTTTAACAGGACTTCAGGTAGAGCCTCTTCGCGCACCAAATACAACGTTCCTTCCACGTCTTTGCCCATATTTCTCAGCTCCCTGTGTTTAGGCCA
Organism: Bacillota bacterium; assembly: GCA_012837285.1. Classification (NCBI taxonomy): domain Bacteria; kingdom Bacillati; phylum Bacillota; species Bacillota bacterium. Next base: position 10,937 of record DURJ01000149.1, on the reverse strand, counting down.
GGCTTATGGCTGCATGTGCTGTGGACATTATACCATGGCCAACCCAAAAAAAATAGCCCCTAGCCGCTTGGGAGCTGGCCGGTTCTACTTAAACCCATAAAAATGGAGCGGAAGACGAGATTCGAACTCGCGACCCTCGCCTTGGCAAGGCGATGCTCTACCACTGAGCTACTTCCGCTTAAATGGTGCCGCAGGGCAGAATCGAACTGCCGACACGAGGATTTTCAGTCCTCTGCTCTACCGACTGAGCTACCGCGGCAAACCAATTGTTATAGAATTGGCGGAGACGATGGGATTCGAACCCACGATCTCCTGCGTGACAGGCAGGCATGTTAACCGCTACACTACGCCTCCGCACTATTGGTGGGCGAAACAGGGCTCGAACCTGTGGCCTCCTGGGTGTGATCCAGGCACTCTCCCAGCTGAGCTATTCGCCCTTGTTGGTGGTGTCGGAGGGGGGACTTGAACCCCCACGGTTGCCCATACGCCCCTCAAACGTACGCGTCTGCCGGTTCCGCCACTCCGACTCTTGTTGGTGCCGAAGGAGGGACTCGAACCCTCACGAGCGCGCAGCCCATGGCGCCCTGAACACCACGTGTCTACCAATTCCACCACTTCGGCCCGTTCGGCAGCACTGCCGCCGAGCACATTTTGATTATACCATAAGTAACTCTAATGTCAATACACAGCCTTAAGGTCATAGCTGTCGTTTCAGTTTCGGATTATCGGTTATTCCCGGTATTCGCCCTCTCTTGGCTATCGGTACCCCGTTCACCACTTTCAGATCCATGGTCATATCGATGGGCGGTGCTGCCGTTACATAGCTACCCACACCAAACGCTGCTGCCCCAGCCGCCTTAAGCTCAATAATACGTTCCGGGTTTAAACCTCCGGATACCATGATCTTGACTTGTTCAAATCCTTTTTGATCCAAACGTTGGCGCACTTCAAAGACCAACTCAGCTGTTACTCCGCCGCGTTCTCCGGGCGTATCCAAACGCACACCGTGTAAACGATCTCCTAAAGCTTCAGCTACCATAAGTGCTTCCTCGGCCTCGTCCCGGAACGTATCCACCAACACTATTCGCGGCGCATCCGGCGGCATTACCTTATCATAGATATTGGCTACTTGTACAGTGTCTCCCATGATAAGGATTACCGCATGAGGCACGGTTCCCACCGGTTCCAAACCAACGAATTTAGCCGCCAAGATACAGCTGGCGCCGTCAAAGCCACCGATAATAGCGGCTCTTTCCATTACAGGTGCCACGGCTGGGTGCAAATGACGAGCCCCAAAGCAATAAACAGGAGTCTCACCGGCAGCCCGTTTGCATTCGCGAGCTGCTGTAGCCCACCCACTGGGGCTGGCCATACAACCTAGAATGACCGTTTCAAACAAGCCAAACTCATCGTAAGCTCCTTCAATGCGCATGATGACTTCCCGACTATCAAATTCTTCTCCTTCATCAAGGGAGCTCATTTTCACGTCTTTGTCGGCCAGCAGCCGTTTCACGTCTTCCACTCCAACAAAAACACCGCTCCGCCGAGCAAACACCTCGGCTATCACCGGTGTTCCACCCAGCCCCATATGATGCAGTAATTCGTAGCTGCGGACAAAGTAGATATCCGTTGTTGCTCCCCTTAGAATCTCTTCATGCGTGGCAGAATGAAATAAGCGGTCCGATTCAGGCTTAAAATTGCGCACGCGTTCCAAGCTAGTCATTTCTTGCACTATCATTTGCCCTTTCACTCCCTTAGACGTGGATCGGAACCTTCACTTTCTATTTCGACTTTCCCAGCTAATAACCTCTTCTCTTAACGATAAATCCGCTGATACCAATAATAATTCCTTAACACCTTCTGCACATACGATCTTGTCTCCGGATAGGGAAGATCCGAGAACTTAATCTCGGTGGCCTGTTGATCCTTGGTTTTGAGCCAGCGTCGCACGTGGCCGCGCCCGCTATTGTAAGCAGCCAGCGACAGTACAATATCTCCGTCAAACTCTTCGAGCAGCCCGTGCAGATACCAAGTCCCCACATGAATATTAACCTCAGGATCATAGAGCTTGTCTACGTCAAAATCAACTAGTCCCATCTCAGCAGCTGCCCAAGCTCCGGTCTCCGGAACAATTTGCATTAGCCCCAGCGCGCCTACCTCCGACTTGGCCCGGGGAAAAAACTTGCTCTCGGCCCTAATCACAGCTGCTAGCAACAAAGGATCCACATTGTACCGGTGGCCATATTGCTGAAGTAGCGGCCGATAATGAACAGGGAACAGCAGCCTTAGCGCACCTTGAAACCCTACCAATACAATTACGCTCACCAGGAGCATCCGGAACAAAAAACCTGCCCACCTAGACCTGAACATTAATCTCGATCCTCTTTTTCCGCCCAGGCAGCCACTACAGCAGCCACAGCCTCTTTTACTTGTGCCAAAGTCTCCTGCTTACTACCTGTATTGTCAATCACCCGGTCAGCCCAATTACATTTGGAACGAAGCGGCAGTTGGCTCCGTAGCCTTTCTCTGGCCTCTGTTCCCGTCAAGGCGTCTCGTTCCATTAGACGCTTTACCTGTGTCTCCTGGTCCACGTATACAACCCAAACCTCAGCCTCAGCAATACGTCGGTCACTTTCAAAATAGAGCGGAATTTCCGCTACCACCAATGATGCTGATTCTCGGGCCATCCGCAGTCTTTCGTCAAGTAAAGCCCAGATGCGCGGATGGGTAATCTTCTCCAAGCAGCGGCGGGCCTCACTGTCAGCAAAGACCAAGGTACCCAAACGCTGTCGGTTCAGTCCGCCGTCAGAAGTCAAAACCGACCGGCCGAAAGCCCCGACGATCTCACCCCAGGCCGGTGTGCCTTGTTTCACAACCTCCCGGGCCAACTCATCAGCTGAAATCACTTTCGCACCCTGATCAGCTAGCATGTTAGCAACTGCACTCTTCCCGCTGGCTATCCCCCCGGTTAGGACAATAACTGGCGCCTTGTTCCTGGACATTCATCCTCCCCCTGAACAGATACTATTCGTCCTCAAGAGGTCTCTTCCCTGCTGATTGGGAAAATTTAGCCGCATCTTACAACAAACGCCAACCGCCGAGGAGTATAAGCAGCACTCCTGGCACCAGATCTACCCATGAACCTTGTGCCAGTTTAACCCGTCGTCCAATATATAGCCCCAGGTTCAGCGTAAGCCAAGTTAACACCCCGGCCAGCAGAGAGGTGGTTGCCGGTGAAAAAGCCACCAGTGCGGCCCCAAAGCCGGCACCTAGAGAATCTATGGCCAGTGCAATGCCCAACAGCAAGGCCTCGGCCCCGCCGATTTCGCCCGATGAGTCAAGGTCCGCTTCCATAGGTTCTTCTGCTACTCTAATAACCATTTCCAACGTTGTCATCTGCTCCGGCCGCAGCCGACAGTGCATTCGTCGGCGCTCACTTTGACGTACTCTTCGAAAAGAAAAAAAGCCCATAAGAATCAACATGCTGCTGCCCACAAGGTGACCTCTCTCCCCCAGTAACAGACCTGCGCCACGCCCGGCCAACATACTAATTAGCATACCTAAGGCAGAGACGGAACTGAGCAGTACCAGTGAAACAGGAGGCACGGCTAATTTCTTTAGTCCGTAAGCAAAGCCTACCCCGAGACTGTCTAAACTCACAGCCAGCACTAACACCAAAGTGGAAAGCCACGCCATACTGCAACCTCCTTGATCTGGTTCAAGCGGTCTTTAGCAGTCTATGCGCTGGCTTTCGCCGCCGTGACAGTTGTGGATTCCGTGTAACTCATCACCTCTATAATAACCTTAGTCTTTAAGGGCTATGCCCTTTAAAGGCTGGCAGTGTGGACAATAAACAGTGCTTCTGCCGGCCAAACGACACCCAACAAGTTCTGACCCACAATGCTTACATTTCTGCCCTTTACGACCGTACACCAGCAACTGTTGTTGGTAAGACCCAGGGGCACCGTGGGCATTGACATAATTACTGATGGAAGTGCCGCCCTGGACAATACCGGCGAAAAGTGTTTGCCGAATTGCTGCCCACAGTGCTTTTACTTCGGTAACAGAGAGTACATTAGCAGGACGAAGCGGATTGATACCCGCCTGAAACAAGGTTTCATCAGCATAAATATTCCCCAAACCGGCCACTGCTTGTTGTCCCAAGAGCACGTTCTTGATCGGTGCTCGGCGACAAGCCAATGCCTGTTGCAAACCCTCCAGTGTAAAAGCCGGGCTCAGCGGCTCCGGTCCGAGTACAGATAATGGTCTCCAGCTAGACAGCTGATCGGCGGTCAGAAGAGTAATCTGGCCCAAAGCCCGGACATCCCTAAAATGCAGCTGGGCCGGCAGTTGCAAACACAGAACCAGTCTTGTATGAACTCCCACTGCTTGTCCCGACGGATAATACAGCAACTGACCAGTCATTCGCAGGTGAATTGCCAGTACCTGATTAGAACTGCAAAAAAACAGTAGGTATTTTCCTCGGCGCGCCAATCGTTCAATGATTCTCCCTTTCAGGCGGCAGGAAAGTTCTGCCGGCGTAACGTTCCGCAGTTGACTGGGCCGCAAAACAATGACCTCCGTGATTTCTTGGCCTGTAACATGAGGTTTAAGACCTCTTCTGATGGTTTCAACTTCCGGCAACTCAGGCACGCCTATACCCTCCTGACCTCATACCAATTAGGCCCCAGTTTAATGTCCACTTCCAAGGGTACGTTCAGGGGCATTGCGTTTTCCATGTGTTCTTTTATCAGGGTACAGAGAACTTCGATTTCCTCCGGCGGTGCTTCAAACACCAATTCGTCATGTACTTGCAGAAGCAAGCTACTGGTTAGTTGCTGTTCCTTCATTGCCGCCGCCACCTTGAGCATAGCCACTTTTATGATATCTGCCGCCGTCCCTTGTATGGGGGTGTTAAGAGCCGTCCGCTCAGCAAAGGAACGCTTGGTGAAGTTGCGTGAGGTAATATCGGGGAGATAGCGGCGCCGATTCAATAAGGTCGTTACATAACCCTTGAGCCGCGCTTGTTCCACCGTGCGCCTCATATACTCCTTCACTCCCCGATAACGCCGAAAATAACCGTCGATATACTCTCGGGCCTCTTCCCGCGACACGCCGGTATTTTGAGCTAGGCCAAAGTCGCTGATGCCATAGATAATCCCAAAGTTTACCGCTTTGGCCCGATTGCGCAAATCCGGAGTAATTTCTTCCGGTAACAGACCAAAAATTTCCGCTGCCGTGCGAGTATGGATGTCTTCACCGCAACGAAAAGACCGTTGGAGCACCGGGTCCTGGGACATATGAGCCAATACCCTCAGTTCTATCTGGGAATAATCGGCACTGACAATCTGCCATCCTCTCTTTCTGGGGCCAAATGCCTGCCGCAATCGTCGCCCTAGCGCCAATCTGATGGGAATGTTCTGCAGGTTGGGATCTTGGCTGCTCAAACGGCCGGTAGCTGTTACTGTCTGGGTAAAGGTGGTATGGATGCGCCCAGTAGCAGGATTTATTTGATTCTGCATGGCGTCCACATAAGTTGATTTTAGCTTTGCCAACTGGCGGTGTTCTAGAATCAAAGGAATTACCGGATGAGCACCGGTCAACTCATCCAACACAGAAGCATCGGTGGAATAACCTGTCTTAGTCTTTTTCTTAGCCGGCAGTCCCAGTTTTTCGAACAGAATAAAACTCAATTGTTTGGGCGAATTCAAGTTAAATTCCTCTTCTACCAGAGCATATACCTGCTGTTCGACTTCCTCCATCCGAGCTCCTATGTCCAACCCCATGTCGTGCAGTTTTTTCTCGTCCACACAGATGCCTGTTTGCTCCATTTTGGCCAATACATACGTCAACGGTAGTTCCACAGTTCGATAAAGGTCTTCCAGGTTATCGTCTTTAAGATGATTGCTGAGCACAGGCACCAATTTCAACACTGCCTGGGCCTGAGCACACAAACAGGCTTGATGCACCTGAGGGGAAGCATCTTCGGTCTTCAGCTCTCGGGGCAAATCCACACCCAGATACTCCCGGGCCAATCGGTCGATGCTGCGCCCGTCTAAAGTTGGATTAAGAAGGTATCCGGCTAAAAGCACGTCGTCTACCGGTTCGCTCACTTTAAGGCCTGCTGCCAGCAGCTTTAAGGCTGCTTTAAGATCGTAAGTGGCCTTGGCTACATTGCTATTCTCCAGGAACAAGCTTAAGGCCCCCGCTGCTTGCCAAGGTACATATGCAGTTCCTGTTTCGGTGGCCACAGCCACGCCTTGTGGCTCCTCTATTTGCTTATCAGCTACATCCAGAACGAAACCGAATCTGTCAGCCGCTGTCTTCTGCAACCAGAGGGTAACCTCCGGTTCCGATTGTAAAAGGCTGTAGTCAGGCAGCAGATCGGTGCTGGCAGCAGCTTTCCGGACCGATTGAGGAAACATACGTTCTAATAGACTATGAAACTCTAATCGGCGAAACAGTGCATCTACCTGTACAAACTGCGGTGATTCTACCCGGCATCTATCCCAGTTACAAGTCACCGGCACATCACAGCAAATAGTAGCCAGTTCCCGGCTCAATAATACCTGCTCCCGATACTCCGTCAGTAATTGACGCCAACGCTCGTTCACTTCCGCTAGGCGGTCATAGATATTCTCCACCGATCCAAATTGCTGCAACAACGCCGCAGCTCTCTTAGGTCCAATACTGGGAACTCCCGGAATGTTGTCCGAAGCATCGCCGGTCAATGCTTTGTAATCAGGCACTTGTGGCGGTGCCACCCCAAGCTTAGCCACTACTCCGGTCGGATCCAGCAATTCCAGCTCGGTTATTCCGCGTCGGGTGAGCAGTACACTCACCTGTTCGTTTACCAACTGCAAAGCATCCTTGTCTCCGGTGACAATAAGGACTTCCCAGCCTGCCTCAGAGCCCTTGGCCGCCAAGGTGCCGATAATATCATCGGCTTCAAAGCCCTCCTGCTCAAAGTAAGGCAGGTCAAAAGCCACCAAAACCTCTCGCACCAAAGAAAACTGTGACGAGAGATCCTCCGGCGTATGCTCGCGCTGAGCCTTGTATAAGCTATAGCGCTTGGTACGGAACGTTTCCCTGCTCTTGTCAAACGCCACCGCCAACAAAGCCGGTTCTTCTTGCTCCATAAGTTTCAAAAGCATGGTTGTGAATCCATAGACAGCATTGGTCTGCTGTCCGGACACAGTTGTCAGCGGTGGTAGCGCATGATAAGCCCGATGAACAAGACTATTTCCGTCAACCAAAATTAATTTTGTACCCACAGGGTCACCCCTTATCAGATAAAAGCTTGATTCTTTTAGTATTTCACCATCAAAGGAACAAATCCTTTCCCCTAAAGGAAAAACCCTACCCACAGCAGGGCAGGGTACTTATGGAACAACTTCTGTTTGATCCTTCTACTTATCGCCACCTGTTTTGAGAGCGCCGCCAAAACAGCCAAATGAGGGCACCCACACCTACACCTACCAGCACAAAAGGTAACGCTGCTACCGACCATACCACCGCGCTGCTGACATAGCTAAGCAACAGGTTTATGCTGCCTGTAAAGGCACGGCTCAAGCGACCGATCAAACCGTTTTCATCAGGCATCTGCACCGTTGTTACGGAACGCGGCCTTTCTCGTAACTCCACATCAACCGTAGACAATTCAACTTGATCATCCAAGTAGCGCAGTCGACCGGTCAAAGCTTCTATCTCGCCTCGTACCCGTTCCAGCTGGCCTTCCACTTTAAGAATATCTTCCACCGTCTTAGCTTGGTCCAATATAGTAAGCAAACGTTCTTCTTGCCGAACCAGGTTGCGACGACGTGCATCTACATCTACGTATTCTTCGGTAACATCCTGGCCTGTTGTTCCTTTATTTTGCACATCACCTAACGTCTCCAACTGTGCCAACACATTGTTGAATTGGTCAACTGGGATACGCAAACTATAATGAGCACCGCGTGCGCTGTCCTGGCGGAACATGTTTGAGCTTTGAACAAACCCTCCACATTCCTTCACCGCTGCCTGTATCGAATCTACCGCCGTATCCAGTTTCTCAACCAGCAAGACAAGATGGGCCGTCTGAATGATTTTTCTCTCGGTATTTACCGCCGAAGCTCCACCTGGTCCCCGATCTATTTCCTCTGCCATTTCTTTTGTGGTAAATACATCAGCATCCGGCATCATATACATTGAAGCCCTTTGGTCTGCCGGTGCTGCTTCGCCTGCAGCCGGTGATTCGGTGGCAACAGACCCAGCTGCTCCATAGTAGGCCTCTTGTTTAAGGCCCAATCCTGGGCTCACTACAGCTTTTCCGATCAGTACAGCCGCTATCAACACCGCTGCCGCTGCCGACATAGTACGGCCCCAGCGCCTCCAAACTCTCTGCCAGCCCATTGTTAGCCGTTGAGTTGCAGCTAACGGCGGCGAATCGCTAGTTGCCCACACTCGTGCCAAAATCTTGTCCTTCAGTCCTGATGGGATCGCCACGGGTTCTAAACGACGAAGCCAGTCCACCGTCTGTTCCAGGGAAGAAAGCTCCGCCCGGCAGGCAGTGCAGGTCTCAATGTGTTCAGCTATAAGCTTTAATTCGGAACCAGATAGTTCCCCGTCCAGGTAAAGAGAGAGTCTTTCTCGTACTGCCCGGCAGTCCATGCTTCTTCCCCTCCTTACCCGTTATAGACGTTTTCCGGGAAAAAAAGTTCCCGTTCTGACATAAGTTTGTCCCTCAAGGCCTGTCGAGCTCGGCTAAGTCTAGATTTCACGGTTCCCAGCGAGCATTGTAGTACCTGAGCTATTTCCTCGTAAGACAGTCCCTGGACATCACGCAATACCACCGTTGCCCGTTGCTCCAAAGGTAAGGTGGCAATCGCTTCTTGTAAGCGCTGCCAAACAACGCCCTGTATACACATCTCAGCCGGCCCGGCCGCCTGATCTGGGAGCTCCGGCGCCGGCCCGTCCGGTGCAGTATCCAGCGACACAACTCGCCGGTTCCTTCTAGCCCGCAGCTCATCGTAGCAAACATTGGTGGCAATCCGGTACAACCAGGTGGCAAAACCAGACTCGCCCCGAAAACTGTTTATTCGCAGCAAAGCCCGATAAAACGCTTCTTGAGTAAGGTCGGACGCATCGTCCGGATTACTCACCAGGCGATAGGTAAGGTTGTATATCTTATCCTGGTAACGCTCCATCAAAGCGGCAAAGGCTTCCTTGTCGCCTTGACGAGACTGCTGCACCAAGATTTCATCCGGTACCATCTTACCTACCCCCCTAGAGAACAGTTGGGACTTAATTCAACTTGGCAGGGTCAAATTCCTGCTCCTGGAAATAAATATCAGAATGTGAATCCACCGGCACAAGGCCTTGTTCGTTTAGCGGTGTCTGGGCCGTACGTACGATTTCTATTTGCTTCTTGTCCGATAAGATTATAACATTAACCGGTAAAATTTCGGTTAAAGTTTCCGCAGAAACGTAAAGTTCGCCACCAACCAGTTTCCCTGGCCATTCTGTGCCTTGGCTGTCTACCACCGCTGCTCGCTCCGGCAGAGTCGCTACCGCAATTTCCTCCCAGGCTTGGGTGATAGAAGCCACGGGTAACCAAATTCCTTCCTCATCGGCCCAAGCCCCGCCGGCCAATTCCAGCTTTTCCATTGTGATCAGCCACACAGACAGTTTCAGCATTTGTTCCGGTTCATACCAATGACTCCTAATACCTAGTTGCTTTTCTAAATCGCCTAAATGTACAAACGACTGCCCTGCTTTCACGTACGCCGGTAACACAGCCGGACCGGATACCACCTCTCGTCTTTGAGGATCCCAACTCACAGGCAGGTTGAAAGCCTCTAAGACGGGGCGTGCTGCCACCAACGTCTCCCCATTTTCAATCACAGTCTCAATAATCAGCTCTCTTTTACCCGCTTGAACCTTCATTCCTAGGCAAACAAAAACCGGAGCTGACCTAGTGCCGGCAATAGCCGCCCCAATACATTCCCGGGTAAAATAATCCGCCAAACCAAAGGCTTTTAGCTTTTCCCTGACCGAATCAACTGTTGTGGAGCCGCGATTATAGATATCCGGGTAAAAGACCAGATGCGTTTGTCCGGTTGTAGGATCCACCACCACGTCGCTAGTCTCGTACCTGATCTGAAGTTCAGTCCCCAACGATATGCAGCCAAACAACTCTTCCACATCGGCATTGTGCATCCGTACACAACCCAAGGATACCGCCTTGCCAATAGAACTCGCGTTGTTGTTTCCATGGATTCCGTAGCCGTTGGGCAAAAAGCCCAGCCAGCGGCGACCCAGCGGGTTGTCTGCTCCAGGCGGTACCGGTTTGCTGCCATCAGGTGGATACCAGGTCGGATTTACCACCTTGCTGATTATCCGAAACTTCCCCACCGGCGTCGGCGCGGAAGGCTTTCCCACTGCCACTGGATACGTTTTTACTACGTTGTCGCCGGCCAGTACACTGAGCGTATAACTGGGAATGTTTATCACCAGTTTTGTCGCTGCAGATGCCGAATGATGGGCCAAAACAGAAGAAGCCAGCATCAGCACCATTATCCCAGCCAGGGCTGTAGACCGGCCTAACTCTATCCACCTCCTTACTTTGATAGCGTTTGGGAACAGCCTTAACACAGCATCACACTCCTTTCCTGCCTTCGCCGGAGTATATGCTGTGGCCTTGTAACCTATGACTTCTTAATCAACCTCTTAAACAGCTAAACAAAAAAGACCCTTCGTTTCAGTAAACGTAAGAGTCTCCTCATGTTCAGCTAAATTGGTGCCCGAGGTCGGGGTCGAACCGACACGTCCTCACGGACAACGGTTTTTGAGACCGTCCTGTCTGCCTGTTCCAGCACTCGGGCACTGTTATCGTTAATGTCGACGTCCTCATTTTAGCATACACACGCTTCTCTGGCAAGAGTACCCGAACATTC
>DURJ01000148.1 GCA_012837285.1 Bacillota bacterium | reverse complement strand
ATCTGAGTGAAATCGAGCGTGGTCGGGTGAGCCCGGCCCCGGCAACCCTGAATCGCATTGCCGAAGCTTTAGATACCGGCGTGGCCCAAATACTGGGTCCGCTGGCGGGACTGGGCGCTCGTTTGCGACAGGCACGAGAAGATCTGGGCTACAGTCAGGCCGAACTGGCAGAACGGGCGGCGGTTTCACCGGGTTTGGTAGGCCAAATTGAGCGCGGCGAAGTGCAGCCATCGCTTCTCACCTTGGATAACTTGGCTGCAGCCTTGGGCGTATCACCTTGTTACTTAATCCAAGAAGAAGACCCGGCCGCTTTTTATGCCCGCCTAAGCCCCAGTGTGCGTGCGTTGCTGGAAAGACCCCAGGCTCAGGCAGTGTTGGAGCGTATTTGTACTTGTACCCCCAGGGAAATACGATTTTTGCTGGAATTTCTCAATCTTTATAAACATCATCATTGTCCTGGCGGCCAAACGGCGGCAGCCGAGTCATCGGCGACGACAAGTGAAACAAGAGCAGAAAAATAGAAGGAGCCTTAAACGGCTCCTTCTAAAGTAACAAACCGAAACGGTCCCCACCCGCTGAGCCCGATCCGAATTCCTCCGGGCTGCACGCGCAAATGGTCGCTGACATAGACCTCAAAACCGTTAATATTCTGCTGCTGATAACCGTCGGTGTCTGTGGGTGCGCCTGCAAGCACGGCAGGTCGAATTACCGGTCCGCCTCAGCCACCGCAATCGGCGTACTGAACTCTCAATTCGTCCGTGCCCTTGGCCAGCAGGTATTTCTGAGCTTCAGGTGTAATTTCTACTTTTACCATTGTTCTTCCCCCCCTGTAGGATTAGGATATGCACCGTAGTGCCGAAGGTAATAACTTTCTCACTTCAACTATACTACATAAGATGTTCGCTGTAAACAAAAATCTGTCTGGATATTTACCAAACAGATTTTTTGGCTTTCAGCCCTTGCTCGCGGATAATATCAACGGCACGTCCTGGAAAAAGAAGGAAAAGGCGACCCCAAAGGCGAACTTGCCAGTATAGAGCAGGTTCGGGGTGAATAAGGTGCAGGACCATCGGTACCAAGGCGGTTTATGGGCGGCATTATTCTTAATATTGCTGCTGCCGTTTCTATTTATTAGATCCGGTGTGGGCCATCCCACTCTCAGCTTGCCGGTGTGGGGGCTAAAAGCCTCACTACCCCGGGCTCGGTTGGTGTGGGAATATTATGGTCAAGCCGACCATATACCTTGCTGGCTGGGCGGGGAATTGATCCAGCAGCAGCTAATAACCGAAGCTGCACCCGGCATGCTGGCAGCGGTGGCTGCCGACGGGGCCGTGTTGTGGACAGAAGAGGCCCCGGGACCGTTTAAGGCCCTGAGCGATGGACGTCAACTGCTGTTGGCGGCTGACAGCGGTCAGGTGACCAAGTTTATCTCTGAACAAGGCGTACTTTGGTCTGAAGCCACCGGGTGGGATGTGCAGGCCTTGGCTTTGGCCCCGGATGGGAAACTGGCTCTGGCTCAGGGCCCGGTACTGGAGGAACAGTCCAACTTGCTGGAGCGGGTGCGCCTGTACAGTCCGGACGGTGAGCTTCTGGCCGAACACATATTCCGTAACAATTCGGTTATTAGGCTGGCTGCTGCCTCTAAGGACAACTGGGTTGTGAGTACCGTAACTTTAACCGCAGAGACGCCCCAAGGACGGCTGGCAAGGTTAACTACCGAACCGGGGAGTACTAGGCTCCTGTGGCAGAGTGCCGACATTATCCACGCCTTGGCAGTGGGAACCCGGGGCCTAGCCGCAGCCGCCGGCGATAAGGTATATGTAGCTCCCTGGGACAGTGAACCCTATACCATCCAGCCGAAACACCCAGCGGCTGATCTGGCCTGGACCCCAGGCGAGGATTTGGCTGTAATCCAAGCCGGCGATTCGCCGCTGGCACCGGCCCGATTGATCCTCATGACCACCGGCGGCGAACGAATCTGGCAGCGGCGCCTAAAAGGTTCTTGTCGGGCCTTGGTGGTGCGTGGGGAGGAAGTGCTGGTGGCCGATCCGAATATAGTCTATTCTTTTTCCGTCGACGGAGATCTCAATTGGTGTTACGAAAGCCCGGCTGCCATCAAGGGGCTGTATCCGTTGGCCGACGAAAAAGAAGTGGTGGT
>DURJ01000147.1 GCA_012837285.1 Bacillota bacterium | reverse complement strand
TGCGGCAGGCCTATCCAAGTATCATCGCCCGGTCTTCTCAGTCTCAAGCCCGCAACTAATAGACCGCTACACAAGATCCCTCGCTATGTTCGGGATGACAATAGCAAGGTTTGGCCCTAATACCTCGTTATGCTCGGGATGACAATAGCAAGGTTCAAGGCCAATGCTAGAGGGCAAGGCATGTTAAGTCTTTCCGGGCATAGCGACCTTGAAGTAATGCGCTAAGCAGTCTTGGCGAAGCGTGAGGATGGGCCGGCAACCGGCAGCCATGACCAAGCGCAGGTGGGCACGGAGGCCCATCCGTACACCCGGGCTTTATGGTAAACGCACAGCCTGTACCACCCGTGGCCGACCGGCCAGATCCGAAAGCGCCGGCAACACTGACAGCCCCGCTCCAGCTAGCAGTTGGGAAACGTAGTCCGCCTGATTGGCACCCACCTCCAGCAACACCCAGCCGTCCGGCAATAGGTACTTATGTAACTCCGAAATTATCCGCCGGTAGTAAGTCAGTCCATCCGGACCACCATCTAAGGCCTGTACCGGCTCGTGCTGCACTTCAGCCCCCAGCTGCGTCAATTCCCGCCCCGGTATATAAGGCGGGTTGGCAACCACCAGGTGAAAACACGATTGATACCCGGGTCCCGGCCACAAGTCAGCAAGACAAAATTGGACCTGTTCCTCCACTTTATGTCCCTTGGCATTCTGCCTGGCCACTTGCAGGGCCGGAGCCGAAATATCGGTAGCGGTGATTCGGGCCCGCGGCAGGTTTACCGCCAGCGCCATGGCAATGGCTCCACTGCCGGTGCCAATATCCAAAATCCGGGCCTCTGGTACCAGCAGCCGATCCTGAACCAGCTGCAACGCCCGTTCTACCAAAATTTCCGTCTCCGGACGCGGCACCAGCACCGCCGGCGTCACCTTCAATACTAGACTGAAAAACTCCTTCTCACCAATAAGATAAGCCACCGGCGTGCCTTGCGCACGCCGGTTGAGTATTTCCTCCCAGCCAGACTGAAGTTCCGGCGGCCACAAAGCCGTCAGCTCCCGGTAAAACTCCTCCCGACTTAGGCCCATAACATGACGTAATAATACCTCGGCATCTAGAACCGGGGTCTCTATTCCCGCTTGGCCCAAAAACTCGGCCCCTCGCTGCCATACCTCCCGTAGCGTACTCATGGCTTAACCCACCTGACGCATCTTCTCAGCCTGTTCGGTGGTAATTAGCGGCTCGATGATGGGATCTAAGTCGCCCTCCAAGGCCGCTCCCAGTTGGTGCAAAGTAAGACTGATCCGGTGGTCTGTGACTCGATTTTGGGGGAAATTGTACGTCCGGATCCGTTCACTGCGATCACCGGTACCCACCTGGCTCCGCCGAGCTTCTTCCAGCTCGGCCTGCTGCTGGGCCTGGGCCAGGTCAAACAGCCGCGCTTTCAGCACCCGCATCGCTTTTTCCCGGTTCTTGATCTGGGACTTCTCATCCTGACAGGTAACCACCAGCCCAGTGGGCACATGGGTAATCCTAACCGCGGAGTAGGTGGTGTTTACACTCTGACCCCCGGGCCCGCTGGAACAAAAGGTGTCGATCCGCAGATCATTAGCATTAATCTTAACATCCACATCTTCCGCCTCTGGCAGCACCGCCACGGTCACTGTGGACGTGTGAATCCGGCCTCCGGACTCGGTTACCGGAATCCGCTGCACCCGGTGAACTCCGCTCTCGAACTTAAGGCGACTGTAGGCCCTGCGTCCGCTCACGGCAAAAACAACTTCTTTAAAACCACCCAGCTCTGTAGGATGAGAAGACAAGACTTCCGTCCGCCAGTTGCGGCCTTCGGCATATCGCTGGTACATCCGAAACAGCTCTCCGGCAAACAAAGCGGCCTCGTCCCCGCCGGCACCGGCCCGGATCTCCATAATAACGTCTTTTTCGTCCAGCGGGTCCTTAGGCAAAAGCAACACCTTCAGCTCCTGCTCCAGCTCTTCCTTTTGAGCGGTTAGACGCTGGATTTCACTCTCCACCAGCTCGACAAAATCCGGCTCCAGCTCCTCGCTCAGAAGCTCCTGGTTTTCAGTCAGCTCTTTCTCCACTTGTTTGTGCTGGCGGTAAACAGTTACAATAGGCTCCAAACTGGCATGATCCTTCGCATGTTGCTGCCACTCTTCCTGGCGAGCCAACACCTCCGGATCGGCCATCAACTGAGCTAGCTCTTCATAGTGCTGTTCTATTTCAGCCAGTTTGGCAAAGATAGTACTCATAATCTCACCTCGGGTTCTCTTCGCACAACTTCTTGCAACGCTATGAGCGCCACTTCAATTTGGGCTTCGTCGGGCTCACGAGTAGTCAATTTTTGCAACCAGAGACCGGGCCCGGCCAGCAATTTTAGCAGGGGAGAATTGCTCCGCCCGGCTAGCCGCAACCATTCATAAGATAACCCGGCTACCAACGGCATCAACAACAGGCGGGACATTACCCGCAAGTATACCGACGGCCAGCCGAGAAAGGCAAAGAGCAGAATGCTCACCACCATTACATAAAGTAAGAAACTGGTGCCGCAGCGAGGGTGCAAAGTGCTAAATGGTGCCGTATCAGTCACTTTAAGAGGTAATCCCTGCTCCTCGAAGGCATGCACTACCTTATGCTCGGCTCCATGGTATTCAAAAATCCGCCGTACGTCTTTGATCAGAGTAATGCTAACCACATACAAGAAAAAGATTGCCAAGCGCAACAGTCCCTCACCTAGACTCAACAGCAAAGGATTGTTGCTTCTTCCCAGCCAACGCATCAGAACCGTGGGCAGTAAGATAAACAGCCCAACACCAAATACTATCGCCAGCAGAAAGGTTACTACCAACTCTTTGGTAGTCATCTGCTCATCTTGGCCCCCGAATTGACTGGCCGAAAAACCCAGCGCCCGCATACCTACCACTAATGAATATACCAGTGCCACTGCGCCGCGCACTACCGGCCAGCGCAAAAAGCCTAAATAAGGCGGTGGCGACCAGAGCCGTTGTACTTCAGTAACAATATCCCCATCCTCGCGGCGCACGGCTGTGGCCGCCCAAGATTTACCTCTCATCATCACGCCTTCGATCACCGCTTGCCCGCCCAGTTGCCGACTCACATCGCGTTCCTCCCCGCTCTTTCCCTGAAGCCCAGAACAGAAAAAACCGACTCTGCTCCCTAGGCTGTGGCCAGATTACGCCCAGCACCAAGAAGCAGAGCCGGTGCTCTGCTACTTAAGCCCAAATCTTCTTGTGAAGCGCTCCACCCGGCCACCGGTATCGATGATCTTCTGCTGGCCGGTAAACAGCGGATGGCACTGAGAGCAGATCTCTACCCTTAGATTCTCTTTTGTGGAACCGGTCTCAAAAGCCGCGCCGCAGGCGCACCTTACCACGGTCTTATAGTAAGGAGGATGAATTTCCTTCTTCATTGCTGTCACCCTTTCTGCATCTGCTAACCAAGTTATTATAGCATAGTCAGGAAGACCATTGCAACCGGTGCGATCACTCATTTCATCATCTTACTCCAGGGATTTGGCTCACTCACGACGAAATGTTACTGAGGCCGTGGGGCGCTGTACCCTAGACTGACAGACAGTAGTGCTTGTCCCGGCCCTGTTAGCTATACTAAGAGTATGAGCGCTGCTCTTAGGCGGAGGTTTTCACCAGCAGCGGGAAAAAAAGGAGGCCCAGCTTCCGTTGAAGAAGCTGCTGCCACTATCAACAAAACATCTCTAGGAGGAATAAAAGTGAGCGCAAAATATGGTTTTGATACCCTTTCCATTCATGGCCAAGAAGAGACCCATAGCCCGCTAAACGCCTTAAATCCCCCGATATTCATGACCTCTACTTTTACCTTTGCTGACGTAAGCGATGCCGAAGCCATTATGAACTTCGAACAAGAAGGGTTTATTTACACTCGGGGTAATAATCCAACGATAAAATTATTTGAACAACGAATGGCCGCTTTAGAAGACGGAGCGGAGGCGGTGGCTTTCGCCTCTGGCATGGCGGCCATATCGTCGGTGTTGTTTTCTCTTCTGTCACCGCACAACAATGTAATTGTTCATAAGACCCTCTACGGCTCCAGTTTTACCGTGGCCCACAAACTCCTGCCAAAATACCATATCAGTTGCAGGAGTGTGGATTTTACTCAGCCCGAAGCGGTGGAAGCGGCGATAGACAAAGATACCGCCGTTTTGTATTTCGAGACTCCCGCCAATCCGAACCTGGCCCTAATTGATATCGAGCAGATAGTCAAGATAGCCCGGGCCCATAATATAAGTGTTGTTGTTGATAACACCTTTGCCACCCCTTACTTTCAACGACCGCTTTCTTTCGGTGTTGATGTGGTCGTCCACAGTGCCACCAAGTATATCTGCGGCCATGGTGATGCCTTGGGAGGGGTGGCGATAGCCAAGGATGGGGACTACATACAGAAGCTAAAATTCGATTATATGTGCGAATTCGGCGGGGTAATGAGCCCCTTTAACGCCTGGCTGATGTTAAGGGGTCTAAAAACACTGGGCCTGCGGATGCGGCAACACGAAGCTAACGCCATGAAGATTGCCGCGTTCCTGGAAGCGCATCCCAAAGTTGCCCAAGTTATGTATCCAGGCCGGCCCGGTTTTGCCGGTCACGAACTGGCCCGACGGCAAATGGACGGTTTCGGAGCCATGATAAGCTTCGAAGTTATGGGCGGCTTGAAGGCAGCCAAAAAAATGGCCAGCCGCTTAAGGCTTGCCAAACTGGCCGTGAGTTTAGGTGATTGTGAAACCCTAATCGAACTTCCTGCTGCCATGACTCATGCCCGTTACCCCAAGGAAAGACTCCAAGAATTTGGTCTCAGCGACAGCATGCTCCGACTCTCAGTGGGGATAGAGAACGTAAGAGACATAATTAATGACTTGGATCAGGCTTTGAGCTCCTAGATTACTTCTACCCCCAGCACCGTCTTCATTTGCGCCAGGGCAAAAGCATGGGCTTCCGGATCGAAGCTGGCCACTCCCTGAGCATATACTTTGGTGGGGACATCGCGATTGGCCAACTCTTCCGCTGTGAAGTAGCAACAGATATTAGTACAGACTCCTACCAACTCCACTTCGTCCACGCGCTCACGTTTGCTGCCGGCAGCCAAACCCAGGTATTCCTCTAAGTCTGTCCCGTAAAAGCCGCTGTAGCGGTTTTTCGGCACCAAATGCACTCGCTCAGCCACGTCCTCGCCTAGCAGTTCCTCAAGCTCCGGCACCAGTTGCTGGCCCCAGCTCTCCTCCAAGCAGTGAGGTGGGAATTTGGCAAATTCGGCATCGTCTTCATGATGAGTATCCAAGGTAAATACCACTTCATCCCCTGCCGCTAACGCTGTCCGCACCTGCTCACAGACAAAGGGCAATATCTCGCGTGCTGCTGGAGAATTCAGTGCTCCCTTCTCGGCCACAAAATCGTTTTGCATATCCACCACAATCAGGACCCGCCGCATATTATGCACCTCCGGTATTGTACCTCTCTTGGCTTTTATCATACTATAGCGGCACCAAGGGCACAAGTTGACTAGGGGGCCCGGTGGGTAAAGCTCCCCACCTGCATCTGAGGAAACTCGCTCTGCAGGCGAGCGCACAAGCCCCGAATACCCAAAAGGCGACCGCGTCGTGGTGGGATGATTTTCATATATTTATCCGGGTCAATGTTCAGGTTTCGAAGTTGAACCAAGTCTACCGGGTGGCGATGCAACAGGTCCAGCACAGCAGCTACCTCTTCTTCGCGATCGCTCACACCGGGAAAGATCAGATAATTAAGCGAGGTAGTGAGCCCTTCTCCGGCTGCGATCCTCAGGGTTTCTTTCACCTCCTGCAGGCTATAGCCCCAAGGCCGTACATAAGCATTAAATATCTCCGGCAAGGGGCTGATTAGGCTCACCCGAATGCTGTTTAGCCCAGCGCGGGCCAGGGCTCGAATAACGTGAGGGCGACTGCCGTTGGTATTTATGTTGATCAGTCCGGCTGCAGTCCGGGCCCGCACCGCCTCCACCCCTTGCACTAACAGATCGCCCATTAATGTGGGTTCGCCTTCACATCCCTGGCCGAAGCTGATGATAGCATCGTCGGCCGTCACTAAGTGCGGTACGGCCACCGCTGTAATCTCCTCCACCGAAGGGATGAAACTAATCCGCTCCTGGGGTGAAGGGCAACCCTGGCTCACTTGTTTGGAAATACAACCTCGGCAACGGGCATTGCAGACGGGCGAAACCGGCACTCCTCCTTCCCAACGGCCATAAAAAATGTTCTGGGCCGTGAAACAGCCGTATCTTAGAGCACAGTGGGCTAAATGGACCAGTATTCTGTTGCCCGGCCGTTGTCTCAAGGCCTGGGCGATCCTCACTTGAAGATCCGGTGTGTTATAGTGGCGCGGATCCCAACTGGTGTTATCGGGTTCCACTCTGCTGGCGGCAGCATAAAGCTGCCCCCGATAAAAGCACACCGCTGTATATCCAAATAAAGGCAGCGGCGTAGCCTCCGGCTTGGCTACAGCTGCCGGCAAATAGGTACGCACATAGCCCATGGGGAGTAAGGCCGCCACGGCATAAAGCTCGCCCTCAACACCCGAGCGAGTAGACGCTCGAGCTCGCCGCAATCGACCCCGCTTGTCGGTTCCCAGCGCCGCCCGCCCCGGTAACAATGCCAAACTGGACCCCACCGGCAAGGGAATCCATTCCCCACAAGGCAGGGGTCTGATTATTTCTCCGCTTCTTCCTACGGCCGCCAAACCGGGATCCTGGTAAAGTTGGCCCTGGGCGTCGGCACCGGCCACTGTATAAATATTATTCATTTAAGCTACCACCTGTTTAATTATTTCAGGGCTCTATGCGCACAGTTGTAATTCAACCAAGGGCCGCCTATATCCTCTACTATGTTTTATGTTTGATCCTATACTCCGTAAGATCCCTCGCTGCGCTCGGGATGACAATGGTAAAGCTGCGCTCGGGATGACAATGGTACAGCTCGGGATCACAATGGTATAGCTCGGGATGACAATAGTAGTTGGCTCGGGACGACAATGGTACAGCCCGGGATGACAATGGTAGTTGGCCGAGCTTAAACTAAGAAAAAACCGGCGGCACAGCAACCGCCGGTCATGAGAAGTGGTTACTTCAAAAATTGCAGCGGATCATACGGTCGCCCGCCTATATGCACCTCGAAGTGTAAGTGGGGCCCAGTGGAATTGCCGGTGGTCCCCACCCGAGCAATGGCCT
>DURJ01000146.1 GCA_012837285.1 Bacillota bacterium | reverse complement strand
TCCTTGTACTCCGAGGCATCCATTTTGCCCCGCAAAATATCGGCCGCTTGAAACAGGAAATTCTCCAGCTGAGAAAGCGATATCTTTTTAGCAGGCATATTGTTGGTAGGCAAATATTACTCCCCCTGCATGATGAAATTATCATCCTACTACGTTAACCGACTTTGGTCTTTTATCTTCAGGGACACACCATTAACCATGAATTAACGCTCAGGCGCAGAACTGCAGGCAGTTAGCCCCAATGGTTTTATTTCGTCAAGGGCCCATAATTTCCCTGCTGGGTCGGGCTTATTCCGGTAACTCCCCTTTGGTGCTTTTCGGCGATGAACTCCCGTTCCCGGGGCGGTGTTAAAGGAACTTCAACCAAACGCGTAGAACTAGTTGAGACATACGTTCAGTTGTCGAAGGAAAGCGGTGGTCAAGATTGGCTAATGTTTGGCTGGGCGTTAGGGATACAGGGTTACTCTTCCTCATAAGCTGGCTGGGCTGGAAGTTGCTGGAGCAGCTAAAAGTGCCTGCGGCTAGTCTGCTAGGAGGAGTGACGGCCGTTGGGCTGGCTCGTCTATTGGGGGTCCCATTTGCTTATCTGCCCTGGTTCTTGCAACTGATGCTCCAAGCGGTTCTCGGTATCTTTATTGGACTGCGTTTTACCAAGGATACTTGGCCCCATATTAAGAATCTGGCTCTGCCGGCGATCTTGGTGTCTGTGTGGATGCTAGCCAGTTGTTTCTTGGTAGGGCGGGTTTTTCAGCGTCTGACCCAGGTAGCACCGGTGACGGCCATTCTTGGCGCCGCTCCCGGGGGAGTAGCGGAAATGACGATGTTAGCCCTTAATCTTAATGCGGATGCTGTGGTAGTAGCTACACTGCAGCTAATGCGCCTTCTGGGAGTGGTTTTCGTTATCCCCCTCCTGGCTCTGCGCCAAACAGAAACATCCTCGCCTAACAACAACAGGCGTAGGATCCCTAAAATCCCCTGGCAGCCTTCGGCTGTGATTACGTTGACAGTGGGTATAATCGGCGGAATTGTGGCCTACATACTAAAATTGCCGGCGGCCGGACTTCTGGGAGCGATGGTTACTGTGGGTCTGATTTCCGGCTGTTTTCACCAGTTCACACCTTTGCCGGATGAAGTACGGGTCTGGACCCAGGCGGGAGTGGGCGCATTGATCGGGCTCAACTTTGGACCGGAGACAGTACAAGGGTTAATGCTTCTGGCTGGGCCGGCCATTACCTCCACCGCCGTTGTGATTGTCTCCGGCCTGGTGCTGGCAACCTTGTTACAGCGACTCACCGGTTGGGATTATCTTACCTGTCTCCTGGCTGCTGCCCCCGGCGGGGTAACTCAATTCTTTATTCTGGCCTGTGAACTGGGCGCTGACCCGCTCACGGTGAGCTTGCTCCAACTGGTACGCTTTGTTACCATTTTAGGCATTCTGCCCTTGCTGCTTAGCCTGCCGCTGTGGAGCTAGCGCCCGGCTACAGACAAAGAAAAGGCCTTATGGCGTCCGAACAACGGCCGTGGGCTCTAGTAATAATGTAGAGACCCCTATGGGGAGTGGTTAAAACGACGAAAGCCGCCGGAAATGGCGGCTATCATCTCAAAACCTCAGCCTTCCTGGCTAAAGCCACTTTGTATTTTTATTATATGTTACTCAAGCAATTTATACACACAAAAAGCAAAGAGGAACTTATCCAAAGTTCCCCCACTTGAAGAAGAAATATTATTCTTTACTCTCCGGTAAAGAACCTTTTTGTAGCTAAAGTATAGCATGGAAAAGTTAGTCTGTCAATTTTGATCGGATAAGTTTTTCAAGCTCTTCATCGGTAGATACTTGAGCAATATCCCTAAGTTTTTTTATATAATCCTGAGCCTTATTCCTGTCATGCTTTATCTTATCAATAAATTCTAGTTTATCCTTTAGTCTCTTTTCCAACTTGTTATAATGAGCCATCAAGTCTAGAGATCTCGCTACCGCAATTTCAACCTTCTTCAAATCTTGAGGAGATAAGGATGTTACGTAATCCCCCAGCCTTGCTTTGCTAACACAGCAAATATTTGATACGTTTACTCGCCCATCTAATATAATTGTCCCATCCTGATCTTTCTGCACAGTCAGCGGAACAAGAAAAGGATATTCGGAGCTATCGTGGGTAATTGGAGCCACGATGGTATTACCGGACTTATGATTACCAATGTTGTTTTGAATAATAACACAGGGTCTTGCTTTCTGCATCTCACTGCCAATTCCCACGCCTAACTCACATTCATAAACTTGTCCCCGCTTAACAAATCTTCTTTTCGCCTTTTCTGCTATTAAGTTTAATGAAAACTTTCTTTCCATCCATTTTAGGAAGGCCTGCACTTCTTTTATTTGGACATTAGTTGACACATTCGCACCACTCTTTCTAGTTTTTTAGATTTTACTCATTTACTAATTATAACATAAGCCCCTGCTGCCTATCAGCGGCACAGCCATAGACTTCGGCTCCCCATTCGCCGTCATATAAGAAAGCGACAGTCGCCTGGGTGTTTCCCCAGGCGACTGTCGCTTTCTTATATGGTTATGGTTGTCATATGGCCTATTACAGCAGCTGCCCGTTCTCCTTGAGCCAGGCCTAGGCCTTATCCATGGTGTTTGTTAAAACCCTCACTACTTTTCCAATTTCTCAAGGTCCTTGTTTAGCCGCAATAGCCGCCGTATGATCATCCAGTTCTGTTCCTCCAAGGAACTTAGGTAGCTTGCTTTTGCCTGTTCCGCGGGCTAGGCAAAATATAATGGCATACCCGCCTTAAACCATTTGTTATTGGCTAAGTCCTGTGATATTTTCCGCAGCACAATTAAATCGCTCTAGTCTAAGTCCTCCAGCTGGTACCGGTCCATGAACGCCTGTAGCTCTTGCTGCAGTCTTTCCTCTTTGCTTTCTCTGTTGCCGAATAACGTCATGCCAAAACCACCTCTTTTCCTTTATGATACTCAATAAGAGAACTCTTTAACATAAACAGTAGCTACCCACTGTATAGCTACTTTAATCAGGTTCTGGCCATACTAACCCTGAATACATCTAGACGAGGCTTGGATTCTTGGTGAAAAAGGGGGATAAATGAACATGCCACAACCGCTTTTGACCGTGCTCACGGTGGCGTTTTGGGTAATAGTTGCTTGGTGGGCCCTATGGATTGTTTTAGCGCTTTATACTAAGGCTAGGGCGGTGTCCTTTCTGCTTTCGGGGACCGGTCTGGTATGGGTGTTTTTTGGGCTACGGCTTAGTGGCAGTCCCGGTCTTATTCCCTATTTGATTATTCCTTTGCTGTTTCTTCCCAGCATGGTTCGGATTATCACGGAGTATCAAAGGGGGATTCTGTTTCGGTTCGGCCGGCAAGTGGGGGTTCTAAATGCGGGCCTAAATGTGGTGTTCCCTTTTGGGGTGGATTATGTAAGGAAGATCGACATGCGCACCTTTACCATTGATGTACCCAAGCAGGAAGTTATTACCAAAGACAATGTGCCGGTGATGGTGGATGCGGTGGTTTATTTCAATGTCTTTGATCCGGTGCTGGCCGTGGTTAAGGTAGCCGACTATGTACACAGTACCACACTGTTGGGCCAGACTATACTGCGGTCCGTTCTGGGACAATACGAACTGGACGACATGCTAGCTAAGCGGGAAGCCTTGAACGAGATGCTCCGGAAGCTCTTGGATGAGGCCACTGACCCCTGGGGTGTCAAGATAACTGCGGTGGAAATAAAGGCGGTGGAACTCCCGGAAACCATGAAACGAGCCATGGCCAAACAGGCCGAAGCAGAACGCGAGCGACGGGCAAAGGTGATCTCGGCCGACGGCGAATACGAGGCTTCGGAAAAGCTGGCCGCCGCTGCCCATGTCATAGCCACGGAGCCTTCGGCCATTCAACTGCGCTATTTGCAGACCTTAGCGGAAATTGCCGCTGAGCACAACTCCACCATTCTGTTTCCGGTACCGCTTGAGATTCTGACAGCGTTTGGTCAAAAATAAGTCCGACCGATTTAGGTATTGTAAGGAGATTGGCAGAAAAGAGAGTGTGGTATGACTTGTAATTCATACTTACCGTATGATATCATTATCATCAGAAGGGGGTGTTGTAACAATGAGGTTCACTGTCAGCCTTTCCGCCGACCTGGCAAGTGTTCTTGATGATTTGGCTCAGCAATGGAAGATTGGGCGCAGCGGTGTCGTGGCTAGACTCTTGGAGGAAGCCAAGACAATTCAGCTACGGGAGTCCTTAGTTGAGGGCTACAAGGCGATGGCCGACGAATCAGCAGAAACCGCAGAACAAACTCTTGCTGCTCAGGCGGAGGTGATTTTAAAGTGACAGAGTTGCTGCGCGGTGATATCTGGTTGGTAGATTGGAGCCCTGGACGAGGTAGTGAGCAAGCCGGTTTGCGCCCAGCCTTGATAATACAAAATGACATTGGTAATCAGTATAGCCCGACAACAATTGTGGCTGCCATTTCCACTACCATAACAAAAACGTACCCCTTTCACGTCCAGATCCTACCAAATGAATCTGGCCTTAAAGGTCCCAGCACTATTAAAGCTGAGCAAATAATGACCATCGATAAGAAACGGTTAGTACGAAAAGTAGGAGAAATATCGGAAGAAAAAATATTAGAGGTGGAAAAAGCCGTTCACATTAGCTTAGGGCTTGTTACTTGATATGTATAAGTCAAAAAGAAGGAGCGCTGTTCTTTATGTGGAATTGTGTGAAAGGCCAGGTGGCCTTATTTTTTTACGAAGATTACGGGCGGCCACAGAGGGCCGCCCTACCCGAAGGTCCTGGTTCTCGATGTCTGAACCCCACGCGATGGTTCTTGTTTTGTTACTTTACATACTCATTGCTCACCAAAAGATCGGCTATGGCCTCAGTTGGTATAACAAACTCTACCACTCCCATACAGCCGGGACCCACCTCGTACTTATCAAAGGAAATCACAAGCTTGCCGTCGGCATTAATGTAAAAACTTTGCTCCCGCGAAATCTGCTCAAACGGCTCTACGAAATCTTCCACATCACCTTTAAGCCAATAAACATTGCCCTCATCAGCTGCCATCTGTTCCTTCATCTGGCCGATTATATTATCGCTTATGACTTCCACATAACTGTCATCCTTAAACAGGCTGGGCAGGGTGATTAGGATTTCCCTTTTTTTGTCTATGGTGTCGTACTTAATCTTGGTATCGGAAGATCCAGCGGCGGTGAAGTGATAACGTTTTACAGCAAAAATGGCATCGCTATCTGTTACCACTTCGTACCCGCTGCTGACACCCAAATGAGCGCCACCTTGTTTCTTCGCTTCCTCCATGGCCGCCACAAAATCCTCGTATAGCTTTTTATTCTCGGCCAGGTATTTTTCGTTCAGGCTACTTTCCAACTCCTTGTTTTGTAGCCCTTGGATTTCGGGCACTTTTATATCGGCTTCAAAGTTGTCTTCGTTAACTGTGAACTGCCGAAAAGTGAGCACTTTCACTATGCTTCCCACTAGCGGCACCTCCGCCAGTGTTTGGGCAAACACGGGGCTGCTATTGACGCCTACAGTAACAAGAGCCAGAGCGGCCGCCACGGAAGCAGCGGCAATGCGGACCTTATTGAAATGGTTTTTCTGCCTGTTTTTCTGTAAAGCACGGCGCACAACAAAATCCAACTCCCTGGGGATGGGTGTGCTAATATACTCGTGTTTCAACTGATCCAACTGATCCAGACGATTGCTATTCATGGCAAATCCTCCCTCTCTCATCATGGTCAACCATTTCGATACTGAGCTTCCTCAGTGCGGTATACAAACGAGTTTTGACCGTATTGACATTCTCATCTAAGATCTCGGCCACGTCCTCTATTTTTAAGTCTTCGAAGTAGCGCAGTATTATTATGGTGCGGTATTTGGCCGGCAAACTGTCTAGTGCTCGGCCCAAGTCTATGTTTTGGTAAGTATCGCAGGTACCGCAATTAGAGTTGATTAAGACCTCTTCTTCCATTAGAACTGTTTTGTTTCTTTGCCGTAGAAAATCCAGGGCGGTGTGTATGACTATTTTGTAGAACCATGTTCGGAAATAAGCAGGGTTTCTTAGTGAATCCAGTGATGACATACCTTTACATATGGATTCTTGGACAATATCTAAAGCATCATCTACGTTTTTCACATAGCTATAAGCCAGCCTGTAGTACCTTTCGTTATTCTTGATAATATGGTCAGCGAATTGTTTTTCCAACTTGCTTCTGTTCATTCGCGCGAAGGTCTCCTTTCCTCTGCCATGGCTTTAGTGTGCGCGGTTGGTTTGTCTTACACTATATAGACGAGCAAGACCCCGAAAAAAGTTTGATTAAACTTAGACCTTTCTTCTGTTAGTGTAATCAGAGTAGTTTATCTGTACGCGTCAAATAAAACCCACCTCACGTAAGATGGACTGGAGTAGCTCCAGAAGGGAGTTAAGAGGTAGAGGCTCTACCCCTTGGAAGAAACCGCTGTGCATGGTAACATATATCACGGGAGAAAGAATAACGGGGATTCCAAGGAGGAACCTGAATGAGTATCTTTGAAGCCGGCATGCTATTTTGTTTTGGACTGGCCTGGCCGATCTCCATTGTTCGAACCTGGCGCAGCAGAAGTACCAAGGGAAAAAGCCCGGTGTTTTCGGTGGTTATCATAGTGGGCTATCTATGTGGTACGATACACAAACTTCTTTACAGTTATGACATTGTTATGGTGCTCTATCTTATTAACATGATCATGGTGACGATTGATTTAGGCTTGTGGCTGCGCAATGCACACCTCGAACGGCAGGAACACAAGGCAGCCAACATCTAATTCGATATCATCTGGTTACAGATGAAAACATAAGATCGGAAGAAGGAACAACGAACGTGAAGATTACGGGCGGCCACAGAGGGCCGCCCGTGTCCGATCTTATTTGCTTTGCTGCCTTAGTAAATCTCGAATATCGGTGAGTAGAATTTCTTCCTTGCTGGCTACAGGCTCCGGCTCAGGGGCCGGTTCTTCTTCCTCTTGCTTCTTGAATTGGTTAATGAGCTTCACTAGGAAGAAAATGGACAGGGCTATAATAAGGAAATCAACTACGCTTTGGATAAAAGCGCCATACATAATTGCTGTTTCACCCACCTGGATTTGTAGGTCAGAAAAACTGATGCCTCCCAAAAACAAACCAATGATAGGCATTATCAGGTCGTTAACCAAGGACGTGACAATCTTCCCGAAGGCACCGCCGATAATGACACCCACAGCTAGATCCATGACATTTCCTCTCATGGCAAACTGCTTAAATTCGTTCCACATATTGGCCT
>DURJ01000145.1 GCA_012837285.1 Bacillota bacterium | reverse complement strand
TTAGTGAACTGCTGGAATATCTCTCGGCTCATGTGTTAACTTGTTTGGTACCGGCGTTTTTTATTGCCGGTGGTATTTCGGCTGTGCTTTCTACGGCAGCAGTTTTACAGTACTTCGGTCCAAAGACTAATAAGTGGCTGTCTTATGGTGTGGCTTCGGTGTCGGGGACAGTGTTGGCTGTATGTTCGTGTACAGTGCTGCCGCTGTTTGCCGGTATTTATCGCAAGGGAGCGGGGATAGGACCGGCCATAGCTTTCTTGTATTCCGGCCCAGCTATCAATGTTCTAGCCATAGTCCTTACGGCCCGAGCCATCGGCTTTCAGATGGGGTTGGCACGAGCGGTGGGCGCGGTGTTGTTTTCCTTGGTTATTGGACTCGTTATGGCTGCGTTATTTGAACGACAGGATCCAGCCGAAAAACGTGAGAACTCGGCTTTGTTCGCCGGTGAGGCTAATGGCCGCCCCGCCTGGCAACATCTTGTGTTTTTCGGTCTATTAGTGGCCATACTGCTGTTTGGTACTAGTAAGATTCCCCTGTGGAGCAAGGTGGCCATTATTCTTACTCTGATTAATTCCATTTCCCTAGTTGTGAGTCGCTGGTTTGAAGAAGGCGAATTTGAAGATTGGATGGCGGAAACTTGGAAATTCGTCAAGCTTATTTTTCCTGTTTTGCTGGTAGGAGTGTTTGTTGCTGGAGCTATTAAGGTTATACTGCCACCAGAGTGGATCGCCAAGTATGTGGGTAGTAATTCTGTTGGTGCCAATTTGCTGGCGTCTATTTTTGGGGCCTTTATGTACTTTTCTACGCTTACAGAGGTTCCTATTGTAAAAGCCCTCACCGACTTGGGCATGGGACAGGGGCCGGCACTGGCCCTGCTACTGGCGGGACCGGCTTTGAGTCTACCTAGTATGTTGGCCATTCGCAACATTATGGGAACTAAGAGGACTATTGCTTATGTATTGTTAGTGGTAGTTATGGCCACATTAACCGGCTATGCTTTTGGAGCAATAGCATAGTTTTGACGCACTTGAGTTAGTACTAAGTGATAAAATATGATAACAAATTGAATGGGAGGACGATCATGATGCAAGTTAAGATTCTAGGTGCCGGGTGTAGAAAATGCCGGGTGCTGGAAGAAAGGGTCCGCACAGCGGTGGCCGAGCTTGGAGTTGAGGCCGAGTTTGAACATGTTACCGACATTAAAGATATTATGACTTACGATATCTTGATGACGCCTGGCTTAGTGGTAGATGAAAAGGTGGTAGTGTCGGGACGAGTTCCCAGCGTAGAGGAGATCAAACGATTTCTACAGAAATAGGCTACTATAAGCACTCTTTCTCGTGAGATACCGGAGAGAAAGGGTGTTTTTTTCCACCGGAACGGACGAGGACTTCGTAGGCAAGACTCATAGGATGTACTTATAGGTAGACCCCTTGCATTATATCTACATATCTACACCATTTCTTTAAATAGGCATGTGAGTGACAATATCATAGTCCCGTGACAGATTGAACTAGAAAGCTTGACAACGATGTAGAAATTAGGTAACATGCAATCATAAATACATTGAGGGGCAATGTATAATGGCTATAGACTATACCAGTCAAGAGTATTGGAACGGTATCATTAAGATGAGTCTGTCCAAGTTTTTTATCCTGCGTGTACTATATACTCAATCTATGCATGGATATGAAATAGCGCGTACGGTGGCAGAAGTGACTAAGGGTTGTTGTACACCGACAGAAGGCACTATTTATCCTGCATTGCGAGAGTTTGAAGAAGGGGGCTACGTCTCGGTGGTAGTGGAGGCCACCGGTGGTCGAGAGCGCAAAGTGTACACTCTAACTGACAAGGGTCGTCAAGCTTTTCAAGTGGCGGCGGCTGCTTGGGAAGAAGTTACAAAGTATATTGTAAAAGCATTGATTTGAGGCCCGTGTGTCAGTATTGATTTTGTCACCAAATACATTGGCCATCTAGGTATCATACCATAAGGTACAAAGTAAGAAAAAGGAGGAAAGCTTGAGTCATGACAACAATTTCTCTGGCCCAAACTCTAGTTTCTTTTCTAACCCTTGTTGCTGAACTGGCGGCTCTGTTTATAGGGATCAGTTTCTTGGTTGGACTGCTTCAAGAGTATATTCCTGCTGCTACTATTCGTCGCGTGCTTACTGACCGCATGGGACAGGGCAACATTTTAGGGGCTGCTTTGGGGACAGTGACACCGTTTTGCTCCTGCTCAACGATTCCAGTAATGGTAGGGCTGTTAAATGCCGGTGCTCCTTTTGGTGCTACCAGTTCCTTCTTACTGGCTTCTCCATTGCTTAATCCAGTTATCTTAGGCCTTTTTCTAGCAGTCTTTGGTTGGCGTGTAACAGTTGTGTACGCAGTTTTATGTTTTTCTTTAGCGGCAATATTAGGTGCAGTTTGGGAAAAAGTTGGTTTAGCAAGTTATGTTAAGCAGGTGCGGGTAGTGGGGGCACAAGACGGAGAGGGAGAAACAGATGTACCTTTCTCAGTACGCCTACAGCGTGCTTTGCGTAATGCGTGGACCCAATTTGTTGAGGTGCTGCCTTATCTTGTGGTGGGG
>DURJ01000144.1 GCA_012837285.1 Bacillota bacterium | reverse complement strand
GCTGTAACCGTAAAATGATACAGCTGCCGGATTGGCGTCCACTATCTTCCCGCTTACCGGTTCAATCAGGAGCATAACAGCATCATGTCTATTGAACATGGTCTGCAGTCTGGTGAGGAATTCTTCTCTTTCCGCTTCTGCTTGTTTCTGGAGGGTGATATCCTTGCGTGCTCCCACAATGTACCGAACTTCACCCTCATCTAGCAATGGGCTGAGACTTACTAGCCAGTCTCTTGTACCAGCCGGAAACGTCAGCGTTTCCTCATAAGTTACAGGGCCCTTAGTGTCCACACATCTTTGATAGCTTTTCTTAAGAGCTTGTCCCAGTTCCGGGCCTAAGAGTTCAATGGGAGTTTTGTTAGCTATGTCTTCTGGGCTGTAGCCGATGAGCCTCTGGTGAGCGATGTTATTTCTTACATAGCGAAATTCCCCTCCCTCTACCCGGGCCAAGAACATGGCATCCTGAGTAGTCTGGAAAATCAGCTCCAGGTCTCGCGAAAGTTCTTTTATTTCCTGTTTCTGTTTTTCCAGCGACTGGGTATGCTCTACGTCCAGGGTAACGTCTTGAAAAATAGTGACGAAATGCTCCTTGTCGGTGGCAAAGGCGGTAACCTTGTACCACCGACCCAAAGGCTCGGCATACTGAGTGAACTGCTCTTTCCTGCCAGTAGCCACCATTTGACCATAAAGAGCTACCCAGTCCATATTGCCGCTTCTGATTCCCGGGATTACTTCTGTAATTCCTTTTCCAATAATGTCCTTTCTCTTTAGTCTGGTCATCTGCTCAAAGGCGGGATTGACATCCAGAAACACATAGTCTTCAGGCTTGCTCCGCTCATTTAACACCAACCGGTGAAAAGCATAACCAAAGGGTGCCTGTTCAAAAATGGCCGAAATTAATTCCTGTGTCATTTCTGCCACCCCTTGTTCTTTCTCCTTGTGAAAGGATGTATTGTAGTAGTCTTGTTCGACATTACTTGCCAACTTCCTCTCTTAAATTGAACATTTATCCAGTCTCGACCCCAAACGTAGGCCGCGATAGCACTCACACTGATTACATACAGCCGGCGAATCCAGCTCTTCGCCGGTTAAAGCGCAAGACCACTGGGTAAGAGAACCATTCCGATCCAAAAACCTCTTGGGTGCTAAGTAAAGACAACAATTGGCACTTGTAATTGATGGGATAGGGCAACCACCGCACGCCCATTCACAACTAAGATCTTCGTACTTAAGAAACTGGTTGGCGATGCCGCAGTGAAGCAGGTGTTCTTTGTACGGCAGCAAAAAAACGCAGTCACTAAAATGCATTTCGGGCCCTCCCCTCTGATCTTTCCAATAAATATGAAGGGCCGAATAAATTTATGTATACCGGCAAAAAAGGCGGCGGCTCTACTCACCGGCCTTTGACGTTCTTCATACCATGGATAACAACCTGATTCCGCTGCCGGAACTCAAGTAAATTCCTTAACAGGAGCTGGTAGCAGAGTCTGATGAAACTTCTACCACCCAGCAATTCCCTTTTCGAAGAAGGCTGGGCTTCTTCTTTATCTTTCGCATCGCACCTGGTTTTTTCCTCGGTTTCTTTCCCAGGGGCGGGGGTGCGTTGTCAGCTGATTACGGCTATAGCTCGGACGACGAGATGATGATCCGCCGTATTAGCGAGCAGGAGTACATGACATTAAGGAGAGTCGGTATTCCGGAAGTGAACGATTGGCGGGTAGTTTTATCTTCGGCTGGATAGCCAGCGGTGCCGACTTTAACATCTGGGCATAGGGATGAAACTTCGGGATCT
>DURJ01000143.1 GCA_012837285.1 Bacillota bacterium | reverse complement strand
CCGGTTAGTAGCTGTACATGTCTCAAGGTATTGATAAGCCCAGCGTGGGCACACCCTGAAATGACGACTATTCCTTTAGAAGATCGGATTACAAGAGCCTGGTCATCTAAAATTTTATCCTGTTCCCAACGGTTGTTTAATTTTACTTGAAATTTGTTCGATATTTTTTCATACGGAGTCAACCGCGGGATTGCACCGGTGAGAAACACGCCTTCTTCCAGTTCCGCCGGCGTAGTTTGCAGATTCGATATAGCGCCCTCGTTTTGAAGTTGCTCCCTGGTCCAGCCAATGCCAATATATTCCGGAGCCATATCTTCTTGCAGTTTGTAACGTTCGCTAAACACATGGGGATGAGCGTAAACATCCACCGGACCATGAAGCTTAAGAAAAGCCATAAATCCACCGGTATGATCATAATGGCCATGGCTCAAAATTACTGCCGAAACATCAGTTAGGTCTACCCCTAAAACCCCAGCGTTAGAAATTAGTGTATGACCGGCGCCGGTATCAAACAGTATCTTCCTACCGTTAACGTTTACCAAAGCAGCAAAACCATGCTCGGCCAGCAGTTCGGGCCGCCGTACAGTATTTTCCACCAAAATCGTGATTGAGACAACTGCCAGTTCAATCACCTCCTCGGATAATCCGCTATTAATATAGTATCTCTATTGTGGGCATATGTCAATAACAAGTGTAAAATTTCCCCTTAAAGTATTTTGCCAAGCTTTGTTTGGCATCTTCCAGGTTTACCTAAGAACCTATCTTCACCACAATTTCTTGCGCTAGCTCTTCGGGACTTTCGCCCTAAGGATAATGCCCTTGGGCGAGCAATCGAGTAGGAGGGGGCGTCTAGCCCCCGTCCTCTCCACCACCGTACGTACCGTTCGGTATACGGCGGTTCACCAAGCTTGACGGATGTTTTTTAGATAGGAACAGCTGCCTCCGCACTGATCATCCGCATATATAGCGGGCAGTAACAAAATACAAAATTAGGGAATCCGGCTCCCTTTGGCTTGCCCGAAGGGAGCCGGACAGCTTGTAGATACTATTTCATAAAGTTTTCCATATAACGCATGAGTATAGTCGCGACCTCGGCGCGCGTTGCTGTTCCTTTCGGAGCCAGCGTAGTTGTGCTTCTTCCCTGCATCAAGCCCTGGGCTCTGGCCCACTTCATGGCATCCAGCGCCCACGATGATATTTCGGCTGTGTCCTTGTACGCTGAAAGGTCGGTCGTTTGGGAAACATTAAGCCCTTTCTTATGGGCATAGTTGCTCAGAATAGTAACCAGCTGCTCTCTCGTAATATTGTCATTCGTACCGAACAGACCGTCGCCGTAGCCTGCGACAATGCCGTTTTCGTATGCCCAAATACCGGCGTTCGTATACCACTGACCACCAGCTACATCGGTAAACGGATTCGCCGCCGTTACCGCTGGCTCGCCCTCGCTGCGGTAGAGAACCGTTATAAGCATGGCCCGTGTCATAGGTGCATTCGGAGAGAATTTATCCGCCTCTGTTCCTGTCATCTTATTATTGATATTTGCGTATTTTACCGCGTCATAGAACCAATCGTTTTCCTTCACATCGGCAAATGGATTTGCCCATTCGACACTTACCGCCGCAATGAAGAACAGCGAGAAGTGAGTTGTTGTGAATACAAATCCCTTGCGCTGTGCATCGTAACGAGCGTTCTCCATAGGCACAGGGGTTTTGTTGTCATCAAGATAGTAGACCGTCAAGGTTTTGGGATCGGTTCCTGCCGTCGGAGTGAAGGGCAGAAATACAGTAACTGTTCCGTTAAAGTTGTGGATCATTGTGTCCCCAATTATAACGCTGAGATCGAACACAGGGGAATCTCCAACTATTTTCCGATTCTCGCTGTCGAGCTTTGAAGTGTCCACAGACTCGCCAACAAATTTGATGGTGGAATTATCCGCAACTCCTTTGGTGATACCGGCGAGTGATTTTGCATCGAAGGTAAGCGTGGCGATCGTGCTTTCAATAGTAAGTTGCACATTCTTCGCGCTAGTTATTGCTTTGATGGCATCAGCTTTGATCTCAACCTCTACTGTAGATGTTTTGGCCGTGCCTTTTACCTGAACTTTAACTTCCGCAACGGAAACTGTATCACTGGATTTTACGAGCTTATCAAGGGCGTCTTTTATTTTTCCGGTATCAATGGAAGCTACGGCAATGCCCCCTTTCACCACCGTGGCCACCTCAACCTCGGAGCTGACCAAAGGCTTTTCTTCCACCTTGCCGGAAATACTCCCTGCATCCGGATCCTTCGTGTAGTCCTTGGTGAAGTAGAGCAGAACATGGTCGCCATCTTTGACATTATGAGAGTCCATACCCACGGTGGGCAACTTAGAATTTACCTTGTACAGCCAGCCGGAGTTTGGCATTCCGTTATGCATCTCGGACAATTTAAAACCTCCGGGAGTGGTGACTGAGCTTATATAGCCATCCTGCGCTCCCCTCTGGGTATAGCCGGTCCCTTCAAGGGCTTTTATAATAATGTCAGCCACCGTGGCACCCTCTGTTATATTGCTGACAGTTTTTCTGCTTATCCAAGTTTCCTCATTGCCACTGCCGCTATTTAATCCCCGCAATGTGAAATATACTGTTATGGTCTTGCCGGGGTTGGAGGAGGATGAAGAGGTCACCCCTACCGTGCAAAGCGGAGGGACAAGATCGGTAGCGTTAATAGTGCCCTGTCTTGTTGCGCTGATTGTATACGTTCCGGCAGTGGGGAAGGTAAGGGTCGCTTT
>DURJ01000142.1 GCA_012837285.1 Bacillota bacterium | reverse complement strand
TTCTGCTCAACTCCTTATTTAATAGATCTCTGAATCCTAAGCGTATCCCTCTGCTTCCCCTACCCCCCTCACTTTGATAAGTTTTTATGAGTTGATCCAAGTTATCTCCCTTTTACGCGCCCTTAGGTTGCATAAAAAGGAATCTCTTGGACAGCTCCCATGTTAGCGGCTTAATCCATGTAGGTTCTGAAAACCTTGCTGAAACTATATAGGTCTTCACTAAATTAAGGTGGCATACCCATCTAGTGCCCTAAAATATAACCTATATAACCTGCAAGGAGCGGTCATAAGTGCTTAAATACTCAACGCCATCTTTGGTCACCACAACGGTGTCTTCAACTTGCAGTCCGGCAAAACCAAGTTCGTAATAGGGAGTTTCTACATTGACCACCATTCCTTCTTTGAGCACGGTTGTATCTTGAGCTGCTATCGAAGGCAGATCGTAACACTCAATCCCGATCCCATGTCCACAATGATGTCTATCGTAATGGGGTATTCCAGCTGCCCGCGTTACCTCAACTGCCCGGTCAAACACATCTGCAGCAGTGGTGCCTGGTTTAATAATGCTGATAGCAGCCTGCTCCCCTTCTAATACAGCTT
This sequence comes from Bacillota bacterium, assembly GCA_012837285.1. Lineage (NCBI taxonomy): Bacteria > Bacillati > Bacillota > Bacillota bacterium. The sequence continues at coordinate 10,641 of DURJ01000142.1, read as the reverse complement.
GGTAGTATTCTTTGGCCTTCGTTGACGGTGTCCCGAAGCTAGCTATTCGTGCAATATCGGAACAGTAAGATTCAAATACACATCCCACGTCAAATCTGATCAGGTCACCTTTTCTTAACTTGTGTTCCGAAGGTATTGTGTTAATCATAGAGCTGCGGCTCCCTATCCCAATGCAAGTCAATAGCGGCATGGCTCCCTCTGATACAATTGACCTGTTGAAGATAGCTTGCATTTCCAGCTCGCTCATCCCTTCTTGGGCTGCCCTTAAAGTAGCATCTATGGCTCGTTCGGTGATACGAGCTGACTCCCTTAGCCGGGATATTTCTTCAGGGGTTTTTACCATTCTTATTTTCTTGAGAAGCCCATACCCTTCAATAATCTGAGCCTTGTCGATTTTAACAGCCAGTTCTTCCTTCACAGAAGGCGTCATCCCAATGGTATCAACGGCAATTCTGGAATTGTCCATCCCTAATTTTTCTAAGGCGCGAGCCAGAGCATCCAGCGGAGTCGCGCTTTTTTCCAGGTTATGCATGGCCCACAAACGGCCGAACTCCGGCCGCTGTTCGCCGGTGGAATCCCTATATATGGGAAATGTGCCATATGCTTCTACAGGCACGTTAGGGCCCTTATCCGCCATGCAATCCAAATCCCCGATTGGTGCCACCACAACCGGCTTCATTTCTTCGTCGGCGGTAATTACAGCATAAACCTGAGTGTCTCTGATCAAGTTTTGACTTAAGCTTCGGTAACCCGACATATAGTTAACATTGGCAGCATAAGAGGCAACAATAGCGTCCACCTGATACTCTCTCATTACGTCAATTGCCCTGGCTCTATTAAGTAACACTCAACCCGCCCCCTAAATTATTTTTGGGTCAAAATGATAACATTCTTTCAAGACAGTGGCGAGCTGCTTTAGGCCCGGTTCTATAACTGGGATATCACCCTTTTTGTCGCTAATGCTTCCGGGATCCTTAAGCCCCGAAGAAGTAACAATGCAAACAGCAGACGATATTCCCGCCAGTTGCCCTGTCTGTGCCATTTGATACAAGCCGGCAGCGGATGAAGCTGAGGCTGGCTCGGCATATAAACCTTCTTGTCCTAAAATCTCCTGTGCAGTCATAATGTCATCGTCGCTAACCTCGACCGCGGTTCCCCCCGAATCCCTTATCGCTTTTAAAGCAGCGAAACTGCTGATAGTTCCGTTAATGGAAAAGGCTACTGACTCTTTTGCACCGATCGGTTCCGGGAATCTTAGATTCTTTCTTATTGCATTGGCTAGTGGCCCTCCCACAAGCTCCACCGCAACCATCTTTGGGAGTCTGTCAATTAGCCCTAGCATCTTCGCTTCATGAAATCCCTTCCAAATTCCGAAAAATCCTTCCCCGTTAGCCACCGGGCATAACACCACGTCGGGAACATCCCAGTTCAACTGTAGACAAATCTCGTAGGCAATGGTCTTATACCCTTCTACTCCATATGGGTTACCGGTAGGTAGGGGCGTGCCATAAGTGCCCAATGGATACCAATCCAGATTCCTCACACAATGGGATATAAACTCAAACCGACCCTTCCATGTAGTGGCCACAACCTTCGCTCCATAGCTCTGCATAAGGCTTTTCATTGCTAATGGGGTAGTAGGAACGGTAAAGACCACACAATCAAGATTAGCCTTTGCGGCATAAGCCGCCGTGGCAGCACCGTGGTTACCGGTGGAAGCTATGGTTGTGACTTTGGCTCCAAATTCCAGTGCTTTAGAAGTTGCTACACATGCTAACCGATCTTTGTACGACCAGGTGGGATTGCGCGATTCGTCTTTTATATGAACCCTTAATCCCAGGTCTTCTGACGGCCGCTCGCATTTGATTAAGGGGGTTCCCCCTTCATGGAGACTAACTTGATTCTCGGGGCTAACCGGCAGCAGTGGTGCGAATCTCCATAATCCTACTCCCTGCCAGGAAGAAAACTTCTCACGTGTAAGGTCTTTGCCAACGTGCTCATAATCGTAACAAACAGAAACACTTGAGGAAAACTGACTATCCTGGCAGCGTGGACAGCCTTCGAACATAGGTGAAATAGGGTACTTTTCCCCACAATTGATGCACTTTAATCCAATAGCATTAATACTTGCCATGCAGTAATCCTGTCCTTTCTACCTCTACAACGGCCCCACCAAAACCAACATTAACGTGGACCTGATATTAAGAATTTATTAAGGGTAATTGATTTTGGTATTCTATCCCCTTTTGTTGGGTTGTCAGTCCTATGTTGTCTGACCTCTTATTTTAAGCCGATACCCTGGTTACTGCAATTTGAGGTAAGCGGTAGTTAGCATGTCGGCTTCCAGGGGCCTTTGTACGTCAGGTGCAATGGATATCCAACTATCCGAACAGTATTGAATCATAGGGTGCTTACTCTTTAACAAAGGGTACACTGCGTCGCAACTCCTACTTCTAAGTGGCTAACGGGTTCTATTCCTGCATCTAGTAATTGACAAGGCACCTGGCGCGCAAAATTGTATGCAATATGGAACAGTTTCTGTCTCACACATATTACATTTCGTTTCATCAATGTTTACAGCGATGTTACCATCAGCATTATTCCGTATTATTTGGATGGCTGCCTTCGACAGACTAAAAGATTTCCAATTGTAATAGGAGCATGCAAGCGCACATGCTTGACAGCCGGTACAAGCTGCTGTATCGACACCGATAGCATAGGAATAAATGCAACTGTCAGTCCTCAATCAAGCGTCCCTCCTCTGCTAACGCCTCTGCAACCTGTTGCAGACCTAGCTTCTCCAGACAGCTGCGCTTTTGCCAACTTGTTTGGCGATCCCAGTCATGCGATTCATAATATTCGTCCAGCATTTTGTCCCACTTATCAAGATTCAGCTTCTGACCAGCAAACTCTCCAGCACTAACTGGTATTTCAACCCACTTATTGGGTGGCAAATCATTTTCACGTTTGAAACCTGCGTGCAGGGTGTTAAACGCCTTCTCTATGTTATAGACTTTATCTCCAACATACATTAACTCTTCTCCGTCCACTGGCCAACCAGTTGCCAACCTAATCATGTTCGCATAATCGTCAGCCGTCATCAAGCAAGGATCAGTCCAAATACTGGTAAACGTACACAGCCCAGCCATATCAACAATGGTATTAAACTTTTCAAACCAGTGTACAAGTTTTCCTTTTCCTTCATACTCAAACGGCATCCCTGCTGTGCTAATGCCAAAACGCTCCTGAGAAAGTTCCTTGGATATCCGTTGTTGTTCCGTATTCGGTGCCCCGGCAAGATGCCCTCCACCCCTGGTACTGGTGACTATTCCTAAAGCCCAACCCTTATGGGATCTTACTCCTTGTTCACTCATGCCAGCTTTCTTGCAGTGTACAGCATAGGCTTCTGTCCCACGTTGTATCTGTTCTGCCGCCCTAAAAACACCCTCAGCTAAAACATTTCCAAATCCTTGGCGAAAAGCGATCATCTGCAGCAGTTTGACAACGGCATCGCCGTCTCCCCAGCGGAGTTTCATCCCCCCGGTAACATTTTTATCGATTAGACCTTTTTCAAAACACTCGATGGCCCACGCTATGGTTGCTGATGCTTCGTCACAATTAATCCCATAGCGATCAGCTAATTCAGTTGCCTTAAGTATATGAATTGGACTATCGACGTCAACATTGCTACCAAATGCGCGATGCAGGTTGACTTCCAGCCCCTCCAGCTTAAAATCGGAGAAGGGCCCATCTTTCACATGGTAAAAATGGCTGCAGTATGCAGGGCAAGCAAAATCGGCAAGCCTTCGAGTCTCGAACTTTTCCTTAAGCAGTATTTCCCGAACCTTAAGCATTTTCTCTGCAGGCCACACACCATCTTCCATGTTCTTAGACGACATAGGGCTTGACCCGTCTATCCCCCCAACCCCGCTGGAACCTAATGTGCCATACCGACGCAGCATCCTTACACTAGAGGAGTTATCCATCTTGTTCCACATGGCGCGAACCATATCAAGAAATTCGGTGGGGGAATGAACATCAATCCCATTGGTACCACGGACAGCCACTGCTTTCACCCTTTTAGATCCCATAACAGCGCCGGACCCTCCCCAAGCGGCAGCACGCCCCATATCTACCATAATACATGCACCCTTGACTAAATTCTCACCTGCCTGACCAATAGCTGCCACACTTATTTGGGGATCGCCTAGCTCTCTTTTTATTGCGTCCTCTGCTTCCCACGCATCTAAACCCCAAATACGGCCCGCATCTCTTATCTCTATTTTGCCATCGTGAACAAAAATGTATATCGGCCTAGTTGCTTTTCCTTTTATAATAAGATGATCAAACCCGGCGCATTTTAGTTCCGGTGCAAAATGACCGCCAGCGTTGGAAAATGAGATTCCGCCGGTTAGCACATTTTTAGTGCTTACGTTTAGTCTGCCGCAGGTCGGGGCCAATGTGCCCGTAAGTGGCCCAGTGTTGAACGTAATTATATTTTGGGGACCAAGTGGATCCGTACCAAGGGGTACCTCACGAAAAACCAACCAACTCCCTACTCCTCTGCCTCCAATAAATCCCCTATAATTCAAGGCGTTTTCCGTCCAGATACTTTCTGTTGATAGATCTATCCATCCTATACTGCCCGCCAAAGCGTTGATCACGATATGGCGTCCCCTTTCTCTACACGTGGAATCCCGTAAGGCTTAGATAATTGAATATTTGGGTCTGGATATTATCTTTAATGTCTGCGACCCCGGTAAATCTCTGGTTGTAGTGAAATTGTTTAATTAAAGGGGATTTCACTTTCTTTTCATCCCGACCTATCGCTATCAGCTACACCAAGTAGACGCTGCCACCGGTCCTCCAATTGCTTCCCTGTCTTGGCTGTCCAAAGAGCCTAGACACCGAGCCTGACCAATTCTCGACTGGACTTGCTTAAAAAGCGCACTCCTTCCTCTGTTACCAAAACAGTATCTTCTACTTGTAGCCCGCCCCAGCCCAACTCGTAATAAGGTGTCTCGATGCATAGTACCATGCCAGCCTCTAAGGGGCTCTTTTCACCGGGTCCAACTGATGGCCAGTCATATATCTCCAGCCCAATACCATGGCCACAGTGATGGCGGTTATAGTGGGGTATTCCCGCCTTCCGGGTTTCGTTTAGTGCCGTGTAGTAAATCTCCTCGGTGCTTATACCGGGGCGAATCTTTTCCACTGCTCGCTCTTCCCCAGCTAAAATGGCCTGGTAATAATCCGAGACCTTGGCGTCACACTTGCCAAATACCGCTGTTCGGGCCAAGTCAGAACAATATCCTTTATAAATACAGCCAAAATCTAGGCGAATAATGGAGCCTTCTTGTACTTGTTTGGCGGTATTTATGGTATCGGAAAAAGCACTGCGCTCATCCACAGTGACAACGTTAAAATATGGCTTAGCACCCCTGGCTGCAACCTCTTCCATAAAACGCTGGCCTATTTCAAATTCGGTAGTACCGGTTTCTATCTCTGGTAAAACGGCATACATCGATTCCTCAGCTATTTTCGCCGACTCTTCCAACAGGGTGATTTCATGTTTGTGTTTAATCATCCGTATTTCATAAAAAATATCGGCCGCTGGTACCCATTGAATCCCAGGGAAAGCCTTGGTGAGCTCGTGCCACATTTGGGGTGTGATGCGGCCTTCGTCCAGCCCCACCCGGCCACTTTCGATTCCCAAATCAGACAAAGTCTTAATCAGAGCCTCAAGGTTTCCCTTGCCCCGGTTATTAATAACCTCTGAGATCTTTTCTCCTCCGGTGGAAGGAAAAGCGAAAAAGAATTCACCGAAAGCCTGCATTTCGGTATCCGGAAAACGCTCTATCGCTGTGGGAATTTCGGCAGTGGGTATCACCAGTACTGCCGCATCCTTTTCAGCGGAATATACCGAGAAGATCCGGTTTCGGTTTAATACCTGAAGCCCAATACTTTCATATCCAGACAGATAATCAATGTTTGCCGGTAGCGATGCGATTAAGGCCCTCAGGCGATGTTTCGTTAGTGCTGTCTCTATCCGTTCTTTTTTATAATCAACAAACTGTTGCATTCTTCATCCTCCAAAAACAATGTTCTCATTTTGGTAACAGGGTAGTAAAGTGAATTTAGCTCTGTAGCCCCAGTAAAAATATAAATTTAACAACTGATCTTACATGCTATCAACTTTGGAAGCTTCTTGACCGGCAGCCAGTAACAATGCCGTGGTCGCTACTCTTTCACCAACTATCCGGGCCGCTTCCATGCCAATATCAGTATCCTTGGTAACACCATCTCGTCCCCTGTTCCCGCTTAACCAGGCAGGAGCCCCAATATATCCAACGTGGGAGCCACCTACGCAAACGAAATTGTTAATCAAAAACCAATGCAAGATGGATGAAATCACATGCTCTTGACCGCCATGCCGATCAGCGCCGACAGCTATTGCTCCGGCTACAGTCCGGGACCAATCGGGCGGTTGGCTTACTGCTTCTTTGTAAAACCAGCCTTTAATTAACGATGTTGCTCTTTCCATGAAAGCACGTGCCTGGGAGTTTAAGTTAAAGAAATAGACCGGTGCTCCCAAAATTACGCCGTTAGGTATCGGGTTGATCAAAGCATCGAAGGTTTCGGCCCAATCGTCGTCTATAATACACTTTCCTTTAGACAGGCAGGCACCGCAGTTGATGCACCCCGATATTTTTTTATTGGCCAAAGACACGTAGACTGTTTCCACTTCCGCGTTAATTTTAGCAGCTTCAAGGGCAGTCTTTACCAATATTTCGGTGTTAGCCCTTCTGGGGCTAGATGAGATACCCACAATTCGTAGCCGCAAATGAATCACCTCAAGAAGTAAGTCTCCCGGTACACATTTAGTGTCACCGGTGGGGACTTAGGTACTGCTCACCTAAGATCCCCACCTGGAAACACCATCAGCAATGATTGCCTTCTATCAATTCTAACGGGGCTTTAGAACGGGCGCTTTTCTTTCGTGAAAAAGGACCGCACGATGGCCCGAAGCAGCTCCACCTGGGCAGCTACGGCGTCAGCCGGGATACCGTCCACGTAGTTGATCGCCTCACCGAAGCCACCGTCGATACAGTTCATTTCGGCGCAAATTTCTATCAGCTTAATTTCTTCTTCCGGAGTATGAAGAAGATCTAAATTGCCGGTTACTATTTCAAGGGCTGCCACCATGCCATAGGCTCCTAGATTGGATGTGGTCGCTGGCAACAGATACTCCGTGGCCAAAGCTGTTATGATCCCTTCTTGTGCCGGGCATTTGCACATTCTCCCGACAGGCACTATTTCCCGGGCTTCTTCATATATTTTGCCAAACCCAATTTCGTTACCTACATCTCCGGTCCCAACGCTTAGTTTCTTGCCATCGGTCATTTTCTCCAAAAACAGCGTAAGGGGCGCATCTTTACCGTCTCTAGCCGGCCCAGTGGCCAAATGGTGAATACCTTCTTTAGATGGGCCACATTTTTCAATAAAGACAACTGCGTCTAGTTGATCAGCTAGGCGGGCGTTTTCTTCCGCACTCTCTCGCGACAATACATGGAAATCCCCAGGTGTATTCAACTCTTCGCACATCTTTTCCATTACCGGAACAACTTCTTTTTCGACACAGTAAAGGACCTGTGCTCCTAATAATGTTAGTGCTTTGCCCAGTACTACTGTACCAATGGGGCCATCGTTTTCCCCGTCAGGCATCCATTCAGGGTCCCAGAACCCTGTGACTAAGCCGAACCTGCCCTCGGTGGAATCGATGCAGTCCTTGATGGCGGCTGCAATTTGGTAAACAATGGGATCCCCGTCTTTTCGAGCTGCGTCATACAGAGCAGGAATGATACCTCTTTCCAGATAAGGTAAACGTACTTCTGTCGTTACTAATCTATCAATGCTTTCACAAGCTATTTTCATTGGTAACCCTCCAATACCCAATTCTTGCTGTATTGCTTCTAAGTCCCCTAAGTTTGGGTTGGGATTTTAGTCTGTTTTATATATAAGGTAATGTACAGTCGGTATTAGAGAAATTAACACAAAAATAATAATTGACGTCAGCATGATCAACACTCCTCTCTTATTCTTGCCTGCTGATAACTAATACACCTAATACTCCCGTAATAGGGCTCCATAACCAGGAATCTTAGCCTTCAGTCCGCCTTTTCTCAGCATGTCCCAAAAAGTGGCCTGATTACTACTGATCGTCGGTAACCCTAAGTCATCCTCAATACATTCCAATACCTCGATGGAACGGAATCCGGTACAACTAATGAAGATTCCATCTGTCTCTCCTACTACGGTTTCTTTGACCAGTTTATACACGGCCTCTACTGGAGTGCTCATAATTTCTGGACCCTCGACGCAACCCAACCCCTTAAGGCTCACAACCGAAAAACCATTGTTGTCCAAGAAAACCTTTACTTTCTGCATTAACCAGTCTGGATAAGGAGCGACCACTGTCAGTTTTTTCACTCCTAATTTTTGAAGCGCAGAAATAACAGCGGTAGAGGTAGTTGTAGCTGGAATTCCTGTTGCCTTCTCGATGATGTTTATTATTCTTGCATCGTAGCCCATACCCTGAATGAGACTACCTGTAGTACACCCAAAAGCAACCAAATCCACTCCTGCGTGCGAAAGAAGCTCTGCTGCTTCCTTGGTGTAGTTAATTAAACCATTGATTTGTTCTTCGGTATCTGCTGTTAACCACATCCGTGCAAAATGAACACTAACACCTAGTGGTGCCATTTTATTAAATTCAGGTTCCATAACCGCGTTAGCAGATGGTACTGCTACACCTAGCTTCAATCTCCATCCATTCAATTTTTGTCACTCCTTGACGGGAAAAACGGAGCTAGTGCGGTTTGGGGTGGTTCGGGAGTCAGGTAGCTAACCAGAATAGTGACTACAATAGCTAAGGGAATACCAACCCCAGCTGGTGGCAATGCTTTGGAGCCAACTGACATCCATAACCACGAGCTAACAAAGCCGGTAATCGAACCTATCATAGCTCCTTCATATGTGGCTCTCTTCCAGAACAAGCCCAAGATTAACGGTGGGAACAGCGTGGATGATACCACATTAATCATAATGTGATACATTTCCATTATGGTGGCTGGTGGATTGAAGGATAAGAACATTCCTCCCAGACCAACAATGACTAGCGCCCAACGTGTCACTTTCATTTCTTGTTCTTCCGTTGCTTTTTTATTGATAAATCCGGCATAAATATCATGTGAGACCATCGAACCAACAGCTAAAAGTAAGCTATCAAGAGTTGACATTATGCCTGCCACAATGCATGTAAGAACCAAGGTTCCAAGGAAAGGAGGTAATACTTTATCGACCAAAGAAGGAAAAGCGCGGTCTACTGCTTCTAGTTCTGGCATCATCACTCGCGCGGCCACTCCAAGAATTGCTAAGCAGATATAGAACAATATAAGAATTGGTGTAGCTAGACCAATTGTGCCACGTGCTAATTTGCCATCCCGTGCAGAGAAAAACATCCTGTGATAGAAAGGAACGCAACAAACAACTGCAGCTAGAGCAAACGATTCTATTAAGATATGAGAAACTGTAAACTGACCACCGCCTAATGCGTCGAGCATAAACCCTCTTGGGCGAGCCTCTGTTACTATTTCCATGGCGGAAGAATTAATTGCCGATAATCCTCCGCCAAGTTTAATAACGGCTATTGCTGCAATAAGCACGCCAGTTAACATCACCACGGCCTGTACAACGTCAGTCCACACTACTGAGCGCATACCTCCCGAGGTAACATATATCACCATGGTAATACCTATTATAACTAATCCAACTTTGTATGGAATACCAAGGAACTGTTCAATTGTGTATCCTACACCCATGAACTGCTGCATTAAGAAAAGTGATTGCCATACAATAAAGACTATAGCTGTCCAAAGACGCATTTTAGGATTGTAATAACGTACGGCATAAATATCTGGTGAAGTAACACCTGCTTCAAAGTTTCTTAATCGATCACTAACAAATCCTAACAGTGTCCAACCACACGCACAGCCAATACCATATATGGTAATTAAAGACCAACCATTACCATAAGAAAATGCAACATATCCAAGTATACTGGATGCACTAACAAAACTTGCTGTAAAAGTTCCAACCAATGGAACGATTCCAAGATCTTTTCCGGCAACGTAGAATTCCGATAAGCCTTTCGTTTGTTTATAAGACCAATAACCAATAAGATATACAATTACAAGGTACCCAATAAAAAAACTCCAGCGAAACAACATTTGTGATTCTCCTCTCTTCACCATTTAATCTCTTAGGTTGAAGTAAACCTCTTCATAGGCATCCCACCCTCCTTAGTTGTCGGACGTATGTTGTCTTACATTCTTAATCAATGACTAATTCTGCACTGCCAAACAAAATTCCTGCTTTCAAAAGTTTTTTTATTTATGTTTAGAGGGTCTTCACATCTCCTAAGTAAAGCGTGCGAATGTCAATGAATATTTGAGCCACCCGATCATGAATTTCTGAGCCACTGTGATCACCAATAAGTGAGCTACAGGGTCCTTGATTTCTTGAAGCCGGGTTAACCTTTGTCCATCCTGTAAGAAGGGTTATTCATGTTAAGTATATGAG
>DURJ01000141.1 GCA_012837285.1 Bacillota bacterium | reverse complement strand
CCAAGTTTTGCTGCAAATCGTGCAGAGCATCGGGTGAGATAGCAGTGTCGCAAAGGGCTCCAAAGCCGGTACTCACACCATATGCCGGCTTCCCACTGTCCAAGTGCCGTTGTACCATTTGCCGGCCGACTTCCAGGGTTGCTTGCGCCTCTGGGCTTATCTGCACTTTTTCCCTTTCACAAGCCACTTTAATGACATCATCTATAGTAAGCCCCTGTCCTGTCAATAGTAACAAAGCCTCGACCTCCTCTAGGGCATAGCCTGCACCATACCCATAAAATGTATCAAATAAGAGTACTGAAACTATCTAAACCTGAACCACCCTTTTTCAGGTCTGGCATCACCTCGTCCGGAAAATAATAATAAAAGGCCCAGCTGCTTTTGACCTCCTAATATCTCTCGCAACTGCGCCTCTAGGTCTATTGTGTTTTCACTTTTATACTATCCTGCTTCTGAGGTCGTGTCAAGAATTGTGCCAGTTAATGTCCCAGGTGTGAAATTCCCAACCCCACACATTCGTGTTCATTCCCTTTGATGGGGCCGCCGATTTGCCCATAAAGGGCCACTGCCAACCATTGGCCTTGGGTGGGATCGCCCACAAAGCGCGGCCCTCGCACCACCGAAAACCGTAGGCCGGCTGTACGGAGTATGGTACCTAAGGCCAATTGGCCTCGGCCCACTCCATGCAGGGCTTCGAAAATAGCATGCCACAGAGCATGGTCCTCCGGATATTCTGTGCTTACAACCCCTTCTCGTCGGGAAGCTGTTTCAATGGCAGCAATAATTTTCTCCACGTTCATGGAACCTACTTGGCCGGTAACCACGCGAAAATAGCGGCGGCAATCAGCGCTGGGTTGCCAGCCATCTCCGTCCAGCAGCACCCGAAGGGCCACTTTCCCAATGGTATCGCGGTGTGACAATTTCGTACCCCCTCCCAAAAGCCATGGGAAACTACAATCCATTCACTATATTATCAGGTCTCTGGCCGTTTAGCACCTTTTTCATGTTGTTCCAGGCAGTAATCTGCATGTTGGTAAATGCCTGAGTAGTAATGCCGGCAATATGGGTAGTCAAGGTCAGGCGATTGGCCGCTTCCTCCGGCAAATTAAGCAAGGGGTGGTCCTTCCCCGGCGGTTGTGGGCTTAAGGTATCAATGGCTGCCCCTTCAATTCGGCCTTCAATCAGGGCTTGAGCCAAATCTTGTTGGTTAATAATCGGGCCGCGGGCTGTATTTATAATGATGGCGTCTTTCCTCATGAGCGCAATTGTATCTTTATTGATCAGATTCTCTGTTTCCGGCAATAGCGGCACATGCAAACTAATAATATCACAGGTTCGGTATAGTTCTTCAAGAGTGATGAACTGCAGTCCTAATTCCTGTTCCAACTCTGGCTGTCTAATTACATCGCAGTAACTTATTCTACACCCAAAGGCGTATAACCTCTTGGCCGTCTCCTTGCCAATATCTCCTAAACCCACCAAGCCTACATGGCAGGATTGAAGCTCCCTCATCCCCTTTTCCTCATAATCTTGATAGCTGGAAACAAAGTTTCCCTTTTTTATTTCCCTGTCCGCCTCCGCTGTGCGTCTCAGTGCCGCCAGTATCAACCCAGTGGTATGTTCGGCCACCGCCACTTTGTTAACACCTTTGGCATTACAGACATAGATTCCTGCTTCCCGGGCAGCCTCGATATCAATGCCGTCATAGCCTACTCCTTCAGACTGGATGAGCTTGAGGGTGCTTTTGAGCTGTTCGATTACTGCTTTGCCGGCCGGGGAAAGAGAAAGGAACAGGAAAGTTGCGCCTTCGCCAGCCTCAATTAATTCTTCATCGGTATAGGGGGTTTTGATATATTCAAGCGTAAATCCGGCCGGGGGCTGAACATTGTACCGATATATCCTCTCCCGAGGGCAGCTTACTACTACCTTTACCATCATGTATCTCCTCCGTCATAGTAATTGCAGCCTCAATCACATTAGACTATAAAAAGAGCATTGTTACTGGAGTGCAGTAGGTGGTCAGCATCAATACCACCAGCAGCGCCAGCAAGAAATACCACATGAATCTCATCATGTCCCCGATGGAAATATCAGATATGGCCGAGGCCACAAACAAGTTGATCCCATAGGGCGGGGTGACAAATCCGATGGCTAAATTCATGGTGAGCATAACACCAAAGGTAACCGGTGACATCCCTAACTTTATTACCACCGGCAACAAGATCGGCGTTAGCACTATGGTAGCCGGTATGTTGTCTATCAAGGTGCCGATCAGCAATAGAAACGCATTTATGATTAGCAACAACAGGGTTTTGTTGGACGTTATCGATGTAAGCACGGCAGCCACAGTGGCCGGGATTTGCTGCAGGCTCAGATAAGCAGCGAACGCCAGCGATAAGCCAATCATAAAAGTAGTGGCCCCGTTGATAACCACTGTATCTTTAAGGGCTTTGTACAGAGCTTCATTATCCAGTTCTTTATAAACATAGCGGCCCACAATAGTAGAGTACACCACCGAGACAACAGCCGCTTCGGTGGGGGTGAAATACCCGGAATAAATCCCGCCTAAAATAATTATCGGCGAGAGCAGAGCCCAAATAGCGTCCTTAAAGGATTCCCATACTTCCTTGACCATGACCCGGCGTTGAGTGCCCACATAGCCATGCTTCTTAGCTATGATGTAGCTGGCCAGCATGAGCGCTATTCCCATCAATATCCCCGGTAGAAAACCGGCTTTAAACAGATCGGTTATGGATGTGCTGGACACAACCCCGTAGATTACAAACGGCACGCTGGGCGGTATTATCACGCCAACCGTCCCAGCCGCTGCCGTGAGCGAGGCGCTGAAGGCTTCATCATATCCTTTGTTCTTCATGGCTGGGATCATGAAAGCGCCCACGGCCGAAGTAGTGGCCACAGCCGAACCGGATATGGCGGCAAAAAACATGCTGGTGGCCGTTGTCACCATGGCCAGGCCGCCGGTTACCGACCCCACTATTGTTTCAGCAAAATCCACCAGTCGCTTGGCAATGCCTCCGCCACTCATTATGTTCCCGGCTAACATAAAGAAGGGAATGGCCAACAGGGGGAAAGAATCAACACCGGCGACAGCGTTTTGGCTGATCATTACCAGGGGTATCTTGGAAGTAGTGACCAAGGTAATTAATGTGGCCAAACCGATTGAATAACCAATAGGAACTGTCAGTAGCATCAAGATAAAAAAGGAGCCGAACAGTATCAGCGCTGCCACTAATTGTTCCCCCCTTCACCCATGCTGAAACCCCTGATGGAATAATACATTTGGGCCGCCAAGCGGCAAGCTACCACTAACGAGCTGAAGGGGAGCACCATATAGACTAAGAACAGTGGGATTCTCATCCCGGAAGACAGAGCGTGTCGGTTGATAATAGACAGGGTTAACTGAGTCCCGTTTTGTAGTAAGAACAAGCTAAACACAAACCAAATGATAAGTCCCACAGCATCGATAATCTTACCCACCGACTCTGATTTGATTATCTGATGGATAAGATCAAGCTTGATGTGCTTGCCTTCGCGTAACGCTATACTGGTGCCAAGCCAAGTTTGCCAGATAAATATGTATCTGGAAAGCTCTTCGCTCCACGAAGGGGACAGGTTAAAGATAGATCGCATACAGACCTGGAAGAACAACAAGATTACATTGAAAACAAGACTGTACACCAACAATCGTTCTTCGATTTTGTTATAGAAATCAAATACTTTTCTCATAGTGCACCTCTTTTAGTCAGGATCCCAAGTCCTGGTATAACCGTCTGCTGAAAACAGGCCCGGCCGGAGCCGGCGACAAGAGGCTGTCCGCTGGGGCCCAGCCCACAGCCTGGGTATGTTCATTTCGCCGGCTCCGGTAAGTTTTTTTAGTCGTTTAGTCTACTTGTTATACTTTCGGGCTAAATCAAATATATCCTGACCTAATTCCTTCTCATATTTTTCATACATAGGTTGCAATGCTTCCTGAAACTTTTTGTTGTTTTCCGGGGTGATTTCGTTTACTTCCATACCGGCCTCTCTAAGTTTTTCGATATAAAGATCCGTGTCACGGAGTTCAAGTTCACGCTGCCTTTCCACCAAGAACTTCCTGCCGGCTTCCTCCACTAACGTTTTGTACTCCGCCGGTAGGCTGTTTAAGAAGTCAGCATTGATGATCATCCCGAGATAATTATAGACGTGATTAGTCAAGCTCAGATACGATTGGACTTCTTGGAATCTGGAGGTGTAAATGAGAGAGGGTGGGTTTTCTTGTGCGTCCACTGTCTTCTGCTGCAAGGCCGTGAACAATTCACTGAAGCTCATGGGGGTGGCATTGGCGCCTAGGGTCTTGAACAAATCGATAAAGACCGGGCTCTCCATTACTCTCACTTTCAGGCCCTTCAAATCAGCCGGCTCATGAATGGGTCGCTTGCTGTTGGTTAGGGAGCGGGAACCGTTGAAACCATAGCCTAGACAATCAATGCCTACTTCCTTTAACTTGGCCGTCAGTCTTTCCCCCAACTCTCCGTCTAAAGCGTTAAAACCAGCCTCAGGCGTATTGAACAAAAATGGCATGTCTAAGACCCCAAAGTCATTGGAATACATAGTCAAGACCGACGTGGCAGGTATGGCCATCTCTAAAGTTCCCAAGGCCACTGCTTCCGTTAATTGGACATCGCCACCGAGAACGGCGTTCGGGTGAATCTCCACCTTGATTTTTCCGTCCGATTCCTTCTCGACATAATCTTTGAATTCCAATGCCGCTTGGTGACTGGACCTCTCTTCCGGTTCAACGTGTCCTATTTTTATGGTGTAAGTTTCATCCTGGACCCCGTCCCCACCCGGATCACCGGCTGCAGGGCTTTCCGGTTTGCCACATCCCGTCAACATGGTAACCACTAAGGTAAGCACCAAAAGAATAGCCATTACCGACTTGTTCACAAAATCATCCTCCCTTTTTATCAAACGCTCAATTTTCCCACCTTCATCGCTTTGCTTTTCTTTTCAGTCCCTTCATTATTTTACCTGATAACTACTTTAAAGCGATAAAGCACCAGAGCAATAGACATATAATTCGACAACAAGGCCCGGTTTCCTTTTTTGATTGGTGATTCCCTATACTGTCCACCGTGATGTCGATCCATTCTTGTTCAAGTACAGATAGTCAGTCTGTTATCCCCCCCCCTCGCATAATCGAGTAGCCCCTCTGAAACCTGAATATGTTCTAGCTGCGATGTATTCTTGATCTTGACTATTTTAGGGTTCTCTCGATCGATATCCCGGCACCCTTTGAGGGCAACCCTGATAGCTTCTTCCTCGCTTGCCGCCATCAGCGGAATCTTAACATCTTCTAGACACTTGCAGGCAATCGCATTGGCATACATGGCCTTTAAATCCAGCTGTTCAAAAACATGTTTGGTAATAACATCAAAAAGGCCCACCCCGATTCCGTTCCCACAGGAAGCGGTAGTTAAGTTCAACAATACCATCTTTTGAATCTTCGGTACAGGCAGAACAAACTCTGTCAACACTGAACTTCTTCCTAGTACGTTGGGATCAAAGCCGGCCCCGGAAATATCTTTGCCTATCTCCTCCACCACCAGCACGTCCGTCACCGGAATGTTCAAATAAGGCATGTTCCTTTTCGCTATGTTTACCAGTTCCTTCTCCCGCCAGATCATGGCTTCCGCTGGAACTGCTTCTATCTGGCCTGTTTCATTATAGGCATTTTCAATAATAGCTAGCCCGAACCAGATATTAGCTCGCTCAATTATGATAGATGCAGCCTCTTCCAATATACCGGCAAATAGACAAGGGTCCTCCTCATGAATAGCAGAACAACCGATGTGGTTTCCCAGCCCAATAACAAGCATTTTACACAGGCCACTCTGCAGCTCTCCGACAAAATCCGAGTGTAGTTTAATCCTGTTAATCGGAACCACCAGATCAGCTTCAAAAGCAGTCTGGTCGAAATAGACTGAGAACCCTTTGCTTGTTTTTCCCAGTTCCACTACGTCCAAAGTAGTTACCACCGGTACAGCCAGATTCTGTTCATTGATGCCGTAACTGTCTAACAGTTCTCTTTGTCCCAGTTCCGTTCCCTTGCCATGGCTGCCCATGGCCGAAACTATAAACGGTTCGCCCCCGAGGGATTTTATTTCGTCAATGGTGGCTCTTACTATACCTAGCAAGTTGCTGATTCCACGACTCCCCACAGCAACAGCAACTCTTTTCCCTTTAACATCCCTGCGTTTAATAAAATCCTTCCCAAACTCACCTTGGATAACTTGGTCGATGCTTATCAATCTGCCCTGGTCAAATTTCTGTCTTACACAGTACATCCGCGGCAGTCTCGTCTGCAAGTCCTCTGGCAGCAAAATGGACATATCTCCACCTCCCTCACCTGCCTTACGCCAACACAATTACACGACTTGAGTCGCGAAAATATTAGGCCCAAACTGCCGCGTTTTAAGGCACCGTAAACTTTCATCGGTATTCTCTAATAAACTCTGGCCCCCCTTGTAGAATATTCGGACACTTTTAGCGTTGCTCATAAATTTAACACCGTGTTCTCTGAAAAATAGAAAGCCCAGCCGCTTTAGCTTTCTAATGCCTCTCGCAACTGCGCCTTAAAGCTCTATAATATTGCTAGTCGGAATATACCACACATTTCCTGGTCTGTCAAGACTTTGTAATGGGCTGTGTCACGGGACTATGTGATGGGCTCTGCCTACTGGGCTATCAATGAAGCAACGCTATGCTCGCCTCAGCTAACGCACCTTATCCTGTTTCATAGAATATATTACATTGATAGACCTTAGCCTTGTATAAAGGAGGCAGACGTATGCCGGACGAGAAGAAGAAAGAGCCGCAGGCCCAACAGGCCAGACCCCAGCAACTTCGGCTGGCCCGGGCTTATGTCCCTATCCAAATGTTCACCACTCGCCTAGAACCAATGGAAGGCTTAATGCGCGGAACCATATTCCCCGAACTATATATGCCTTACAAGCCCTGGAAAGGCCCAAGGGGGAATGAGTCATGATGCCGGAACAGACCCAAATGCTAATGCAGATGATGGCCCTGCAGTTTACTGCCATAGATCTAAATCTGTATCTGGACACCCATCCCGAGGATCAGCGAGCACTCATGGATTACAACGCTATAGTCCAAGAGCTGGCAATAATAAAAGACCAATATAGCCGCCGCTTCGGCCCCATCAGCAACTTTGGCTCAGCCCCCAGCCAGTATCCGTGGGCCTGGGTCAACGAGCCTTGGCCGTGGGAAGTCACATTCTAGGAGGGAAAAAACATGTGGATATACGAAAAAAAATTAGAATACCCCGCACGAGTAAGCGGCCCCAACCCCGCCCTGGCCAAGGTAGTCATAACTCAATACGGAGGCCCTGACGGAGAGTTGGCTGCGTCCCTGCGCTATCTTACCCAGCGCTATAGCATGCCTACCGGTCGGGGAAAGGCCGTGCTCACCGATATCGGCACCGAAGAGCTAGCTCACATGGAAATTGTAGCTACCTTGGTATATAATCTCATTCGCGATGCTTCCATCGCCGAAATCAAAGCGGCCGGCATGGACGGTTACTATGCCGACCACGATAAAGGTATTTACTTTGTTAACGCTTCCGGTATGCCTTGGACCGCGGCCTACATCCAATCCAAAGGCGATCCCGTCACCGACCTGCACGAAAACATGGCCGCCGAACAAAAAGCCCGCTCCACCTACGAGTACCTCATTCAACTGTCCGACGATCCCCTGGTCACCGACACCCTTCGCTTCCTACGGGAACGAGAGGTTGTCCACTACCAACGCTTCGGCGAACTGCTGCAGTATATTTATGAGTGGCAGGATAGCCAGCGAGTGTTCTAAGAGTGAAGGCCTGACACCGCGTAAGTGTTAGGCCTTGTTTAATCATGTTTCAAATGATACTTAACCTGCGAGCTTAGTTTTCCTATCACCAACATTAACTCACTTTAGAAAGAATAGGGATATCTTACGGCTGTATTGTGGTTAATCTAATAGAAGGTCAGGGAGACTAGCCATGGTACACTATAGAATTATAGCTGCAAAACTTCAGAATGGCTATGCAGCCTGGCCCAAAGTGATGATTTAATCCCTTGTTCTGCCTAACTCGACTGTGAATATGCTGCAGTGTGCATTTGGGGATACCCCATGGTGAGGGTTACCAACAAGCCCAGCTTCGCAAGAAAGCTCAGCTAACGAACAATTTCACAATCAAAAATGTTAACCCTTCTAGTAATTTCGCAACAATTCGGCTCAAAACTTGCTTAGCCTTCCGTTTTAACGTCTATTTCTCCACAATGTTAAACTGGATACGCTTGCTTTGCCACGGAAGAGTTCAATATCTAACCTGGCATTTCCTTAGCTCAGGCCTGTGTTATTAAGCCTTGGCCCACCTGATTATAAGCTTATCCAGCAATCCCTGCGGATGTACTGAACGCAGGAAGAAGCTACGTTCGTCAGCTGGCAAGGTATAGGCTGCATACAAATATGCCCGCTTGCTCCAGGGATCCATCACCGAAACTTCCTCTTTCAGCTCACGTAGCCAATCAACTGCTCCAGATGCTGCCGCAGCAAGAATTATTTTCCTTCTGTTATAAGGCGGGGCCTCTCGGTATTTCCTAATTAGCCTAGCTATGTGATTTAGCTGCGGAGTTTTGCCGAAAAGATGAAGAATGGATAGTTGAATGTATTCATTCGACTTTACAATATCCGAATCAAGAAGATTGATCAATCTATCGCCAATTGTTTCCCAGTCAACGGTACTGGCACCCACTCCAACCGACATGAAATAACGGCATATTTCGCTGACTGCAGGCAACATCTCGTCAAAATTATCCAGAATATACTCTACTGCAGCTGGATGCCCAACTTGGGCCAGTCGCCTTATGAACCATCTCAAACGAACAAAGTTAGGCTCTTCTTTAGACAAATACTCTGATAGAATCTTTTCTACAACGGCAGGACTAAAAGATCTCAGTTCCTCTTCTGAGAGATCACTAATACGAACCATATGGTACGGATTGCCATCCGAATGTAGCCTAACTATGTTAAGTAAATCACGCTCTAGATCGTTAAGAGGCTGATCCTCTACCATCCTGTCACATAGTGACTGAAAATTACACGTGTTATAGATACTTGTCTTACACCGGTTTAAGTGTAGCCGCTGTTGTTTATCCAGAATTTCCGCTAGCTGACTAAGACTGCGGCGTGCCTCACGTTTACCACTTATAAAGATCATGATATCGTCAACATAACGACAATATGTAAGTCCTCTTGCGAGCAAACTATTGTCCACCGGAATCAATGCTGCTTCCGCCAGGATATGGGCAGCGTGCGGACCAACAGGTATACCGCGAGAGACTTTTGCTGTCAGAGTTCCTAGAAGGCGGTTAATCCATTTGATAGCTGGGTTCGGAAAACCAGACTCGATTAGCTGATTTTCAACAGTATGATGATAGATCTGATTATAGAAGTCAGAGATATCCGTAACTAACACATATTGATATTTCTCTGATAGTGCGCGGCAGTGACCCCAAAAGTCATTCCAGGAATCATTGGTCTGCCATAAGTCACCATTGACAGATGGGCTGAAGCGGTAGCTGAATACACGTTTCTCCGAGGTTGGACGCCTTCTTGCCTCAATTCCTTTTCCGAATGCATAAACAAGCGATGTCAGGATGATGCTATCAAGCGGGTCAAGTTGGCTGGCCACACGATACGAAAGGTCGTCTTTAGGGACTATGAAACGCCGGGGTGCAGTTGGATTATGGTTTGAGATGTTGAGTTTTGTAATATCATTGACGGCATCAGGCAGCAACTTCTCAAGGATATTGATTTCTATCGGCCTCGGAAAAAGGTCCGTATCACTATTCCTTAATAAAGAATTGAGCGCCCATTCAACAGAAGCGCCCTCTAGCTTCATTCCCGCACTCACTCCTTTCTTCATGTTAGCATAATGCCCCTGCATACCAACTGTATTACGATCTGGTCCCGCTAGAAACTTGGTTGCGCACCATTGCGCTCCCTTGTTTTTGTATTAGAGGGTCAGGCGTAATTATCTCTCGTATAACAAAATAATTTTATGCTAAAAACAAATCTCTCCGGATATCGAACCTGCAGCGAGTCGAACACTACAGGAGAGTTTTGAAAAGCACCGGTAGGTGTTATTGTAGGTTCTAGATAAAAGCACCTCAGCACTGGCTAATTGAAATCTTCCGCATAATTGTTCGTTTTCATATCTGCAAGCACCTTCTGCATAAGAACTCCAATCTCAATGTTATGCTCTAAACGTCAACGTTCAGGATCTCATACCCTTTTATAAGGGATACAATGCAGACAAATTTATATGCGTCAACGAGCGCAAAGCTTGTTTGCCGAATTGTACAACCCTTGCCTGTTTAGATTGTAAGCATAGATGTGATCACCTTCAAGCCTTAGCATCTAGACCAATTGTAATTATCAAATACTTGATATCCACATTTTAAGCACTTGGCTGTGTACTCTCCCATTTGTGCATCTCTTAGCAGGGTAGGACCTGGATATGGTTTGTTCAGTTTGGCCCACCTGCCACACGCACAGTGATCACACCAGATGTGAATCAAGTAATCATTTGGAGTTAATTGTGCATACTTTGGAAGGCTTTTGATGGTATGCCTTTCAAGCTTAGTCCTAGCAATGTCACGAATAACCTTTTGATGATAAGTCGGATCTTCTTCAACAACATCATATACCACATGTATTGGATTAAACTGGCTTGTCCAGCTAAAATCCCGGTTATCAGTCCAAGAAACCAATAGAATCTTCTTCACTTCCCTGCGTATTAGGTCATGAACGCAGTCGTCACCATCTTCGAAACTAAGTAAGTCTATAGGATATACGACCGCTACATCGATTGATCTTGGGGATGACATCCATGTTCTTGGATTCATGGAGTCTAAGAAAAGGGTGTATCCACCATGAATCTTTATAGGAGTTCCAGATTTTGCTCTTTTAACATTGAGTATTGGAGACAAATAACTTACCACGTGGGACATAGAGCTGGCTCTAAATAGAACAGTCGCAGGGGCAGGATATAACGATAACGAAATTGCCAACGCAACAACGTGTTTTTCATTCTGATGTGTACCTGTCAGCAATAAAAACCTGGCATCGGAATTCAAAAATGATACAATACGCAACATTACTTCTTCTTTGTTACTCACAAAACTTCACCTCCTTTATCGCTAAAAACGGAAATTTGAGACCCATGTTGGCCTTTGTGATTAAAGTGCTACCGACTACCTAAGCCGAATCTCAATTTATCTAACACATACACCCTTTTGACCTTGAAAAACAGAATGGCCAAAGATTTGTTTGGTTTTTCGTGTTATTTGCGTAATGGCACCAACTCAGATATCTTTTTCGCTCTTTGTCTTACCTTGCCAAGAATCAGCAATTTGTTCCCAATCCACATCTCTAGTTTTTTCACCGGTCCAAACATCCCAAAAATCAGGGTCGTCTGATTGTGGTTGTTGCTCTTTCGGCAAATCCCTCATCCGTACTAGTACAGGCAGTTCGGACGCCCAACCCAGCAGAATTGCGTTTTGAGAAGGAAGCAGAGGAAGCTCCCTAAGCAGTCCTTTGAGGTTGTCAGGTACAAACCGATAAACTAAGTCTTGATCCCGGCCATTGCTGATTCGATGGATGAGAAAAGTGTTGCATTGAGAAAGAACGGTGGGGGATAATTCCGAAGGACGTTGTGACGATAACACCAACCCTAATCCAAACTTGCGCCCTTCCCTGGCAATACGCTCAAATACCTGGCAACACACAGCACCAGCATCTTGACTTTCGGAATCCTTTTTGTAGTCTTTTATAAAAGTATGGGCTTCTTCCATTACTAATACTGTTGGAAGGACTTTGTGTTCATTATTAATCTTTCGATATCTTTGCAGTGCCTCAAAAACCATCCTAGCAATAACTGCAGTAATGACGTGAATGATGTCTGAGGGTACTAAGGATAGGTCGATAATCGTCAAGCTCCCATTCTCGGCTCGATTGCCACCGATATAGTCCCTTAGCCATTGGCTCAGGTTAATGTCACTATTGTCGTTAGTTATAGATTGCATGCGAGTATCAGCAAGCATAGTTCGAATGCGCATAATCAGAGAATCGAGATACTGAGTTACCCCTTCTGCTTCTGATAAGATCTGAAGGTGATCAGCAAAATCTGTTCCTGAGAAAGCAATTGGTACATCTTCCGATGGGCCCTCCTGATAGATTATTCCGCCCAATTTGCTTAACAGGTCACACATCGAGGCAGTAATTTCCTCAACTTGTTTCTCAGTGAAAGCTCTGTAGTATTCAACTGTTTTCCTATCCTTTTCAAACCTATTATGAGTTGCCAACAGAGCCTCCTGTATTTTATCAACAATTTCTCTTATGTCATCGTCGAATTCAGATAAATCTACGGCCCTCGATTCAAGATCAGTACTCATAGCTCTTAATCTGAACCCAAATCTTGATTCTTCGGTCCTTATCGCTCCGGTTTTCATATCCCGTCTTATGGATATTAAGTTGGACGAAAGGTACCTTCTGAGAGCTAGCTTCTTCTCATCTTCTCCCAACTCTGCAATACTATTGTGACCTGCCTTCACCTCCCGTAGAGCTCTCCTTAGCAAAGGTCTTTGGGTTTTCCCACTAGCCTGAGAAAAAGAACTCCACTCCGCACTATTCCAGAACCAAAGAGGCACCTTGAGCGGCTTTTCATCATCGCCTGGTTCTACTTTGAAAAGCCGTGGCTTAAACAAACCATCTTCTTTAAAAGCTCGTGCATACTCCCCATTAGGATCCAGTATGATAAATCTGGCATTAGGCACTTCGGCATGTTGATGCGCTGCTTCTAACGACCATCGGATCAAACCTGCAACCGAGCACGATTTGCCACTTCCGGTATTACCAAGCACCGCCAGGTGACGCCCAAAAAGGCGGTCAGGATCAACACAAACATCTGCATTTCCGGCTAATAGACTAGTGCCAATCTTGACCCTTCGTTTGTCCCCAGATTCTACGATAGAGTGTAGCTGTTGCTGTGTAGGAAGTAACACACTATCGCCAACAGACGGCAGTACATCGGCACCACGTCTAAAACAATACTGTTCTTTAAACCCATCACCTATCGTTTTGTGAAGTGTTCCCAGTGGGTTAATTCTCATTTGTCGCGATGGATACGGCAGATCCACTAAGCCAAAGTCCTGCATAACATATCGCTTGGGATAACTGGACCGTTCAATAGTTATGGATTCAACCTGACCTACCATATAGCCCTCATCAGTAAGAATCAGCACATAGCCATTAACCCGCGGGAATGAGCGGGGCGTTCCAGTGTTTAATGCAACCGAATCGGGTGTTTCGGTATCAAGTAAAACTTTAATTTCATCGGGTGAAACAAATTCTACGGTTCCTATACGTAACGATTCGACGTATTCAAACGGGCTTAAGCTCATCTAGCCTTCCCCCTTGTCCGTGATCTTTATCATCCTTCTCTACTTGCTCTGTTCCGAAACGAGCCGCTAGCAGTTTAGACATTTTGAAAGTAATACGATCAATGGACGGTTTGGGTAAGTAGTAATTAACTAGATTATCTAGACTGCCAAGATGACTTCCAATCAATAATGTTGTTTGAGCTGGACGTGCAACTTTTTCATATGTCTTCCTGATCCGATCTAATGAATCATCATATGAGATGATAACTAAATGGGTAGATGGAATGGTTAGCATGTCCTCTATCACTCTGTTAATGTGCTCGTCACCAAAACTATATCCATAAGTAACTAATGTGTTGTTTGGCCTACACACAGCTGCAGCAAAGTCCCGGAACAATTCTACATAAGGATAAGCAGCTGTTTCTCGGTCCTTAGCAGAGTTGGGGTAAATTATCAGATCTAATGCAGTCGCATTATTTAGTCCAGGTGCTTTGAAATATGGTTCTACAGATTCACTACCAAACGGTAGCCCCATCCGCCGGATATCACGACCCGCATAGATCCAGTCCACAGAACCGTGGAGCTTAGTAAAGCGAGCAACACCCTCAAGGTAGCGAGGTTCTCCCCGAATACCTGGCGGGTTATAGTGCATATCTATGTTTAGCCGTGATGAGCGAAATAGTGGGGCCAGGTTTCCTACAAAACGGTCTAATAAATGTAGCCCTGCTATTTCGGCACCAGCTTCAATCAAACGATCATAATTGGTTGTGAAAATGTGGAGTCTATCCCGCGTTCCTGAACGACTAGCGAAGCTCATTAGAAAGTTAACAAGATAGTCAAATGCCTTCTCTCTCTGAGAAGCAGAAGCAATATGCCTTTCCCCGTTAAGAATCGTTGCTGCAAAATTCCTTAATGCTTGTGAAATTTCTTCTCTAAGGCTTCCAATTTGCTGCTTAAGTTTTTCAGGACCGTCAGACTGAGCACAAGGTGTACAATAATGCTCAAGCCCTAATAATAGTTCATTGGCAACTCGAATTTGGTCCTCTATATTAGCTTCTTTTCTTCCTGCATTTTTCGCTGTCGAACTAGCAGCTTGGTTTATTTGCTCATTAAAAACATCGAACTTTATTTTCCCCATGCCGGGTAATTGGCTGTTTTGGGCTATCCTGTAAACCGAATGAGTTAGCCCAGATCCTATGAGTAAAGAAAGATATTCAGATTGAAACAACGCAGTTAACCAAGGCTCAATACGACGCCGCAGATCAAATGGGCTCACTGTACCTTCGTCCTTGAGCCAAGAACACCTTGATTCTGGACAAAGTTTAAATAGGTTCTTCTCAATTTGCTCTAGATACACAGGATAATGATCGTCCCGACCTTTTATGATGTGTTTCTCTTTTTTAATATTCTCTCCCTTTATTTCCTCACTCATTTCGCACTCCCCCTTCATTTCACGCGATTATAGCCCGCCGTCTAACGAATCCTTACATCAGCCATTTTCCCAATTATGTCTTACCATTTTGTCAATTCTAATTTCTATATCTAAGTAAAGAATCCCTTTCATGCCACCTGTGGAACTGGCAGGGTTCCATGCCAACCTCGACAGATGTTCTTGAGAAAAGGCCGTATTCTTAATTAAATTCATGACTTTATCCTGTATTAGCTTTAAAAACTCGATAGCCCAAGTTTGTTTTATGAACGGTGCATATAGTCGCTCTTTGATTTCAGATGGATAACGTTGATAAAAACTGGGTTGTTAAAGCTTCCGCTATACCTTGGACCGCGGCCTACATCCAATCCAAAGGCGACCCCGTCACCGACCTGCACGAAAACATGGCCGCCGAACAAAAAACCCGTTCCACCTACGAGTACCTCATTCAACTGTCGGACGATCCCCTGGTCACCGACACCCTACGCTTTCTCCGGGAACGGGAAGTGGTACACTACCAACGCTTCGGCGAACTGCTGCAGCATGTTTACGAATGGCAAGACAGCCAGAAAGTGTTCTAAGAGTGAAGGCCTGACACCTACAAGATGTCGGGCCTTAATCTTTCATATCATCCGGTAAATCCCTCTTCAATTTCCTTAGCTTCTTCCAACGTAATGTGCCCTGTTCAAGCTAATCCGGTCAGCCTTCCGAATCTTGATGCACTAATCGGGCAACCAATTAATACCTTTCGGCTGTATCGTGGTATGTTGAAAGCAATGAAAGTCAGGGGGGACTGCGTATGGTGCACTACAAAGTCATAGTAGAACAACATCATGATGGCTATGTAGTCTACCCCTTAGGGTTAAAAGGGGCAATCGTTGCTGAAGGTAATTACCTAAAAGGGGCCGTAGAGACAATCGTCTCCAACGGGCCCCTTGGTTTTTTCCCGGGTCGGAATCAAACTCAATCTTAATGGGGTAACAAATCGCTGCGGCTTACTTAGGCTTTATCCTTAGCAGGGGTTCCAAAGGAACCCAGATTTGGCCAGCCTGTAGCGATTGCAATTATAGCCGCAACGAATAAAAAATGTGAATAGGTGGTGTATGGAATGATTAAGAGCGGGTTAATACCGGTTACACCGGCAGCCGAAAGCATGTTACCACTGTATGGAATATTGGTATGGAACACGCAGGCGAATATATCCAATAAGCTGGCTGTACGACGTGGATCAACCCCATGTTCATCGCTAATCTGCTTAGCAATAGGACCTGCCGTTACAATAGCAACGGTGTTATTGCCGGTGCATATTTCGCAAAATGTTGCTAGGGCTGCGATACCGAATTCTGCCTGTTTTCTATTGCTTATCCTCTGATTAATGGCGTTTAGAATCCAAGTAATACCGCCGTTATACTTCACAATCCCCACAATACCACCAATTGCTATGGCGATGAGGGACACGTTCGCCATACCCATCATTCCATCATAAAGAACGTTGGCGCATTCTATCATGGTAAACGAACCGTGGGCGAATCCGATAACCGCTGATAGGGTGATCCCCGTTAGTAGGACCACAAATACGTTCATTCCGACCAGTGCTGTGACAACGACTACAATATAGGGTAGTATTTTAATGAGGCTGTATTCGAGAATATCAAGTTCAACAACTGATAGCCCCTTTGCCTTGATGGCATATACAATAACTGTAAGAATCGCAGCAGGCAAGGCTATAAGAAAGTTAGCTCTAAATTTATCTTTCATTTCCACGCCACTTAATCTTGTCGCAGCAATAGTCGTATCAGAAACAAAAGATAGGTTGTCCCCAAAGATGGCACCGCTTACCACCGCACCGATTACAAACGGTGCCGGCAAGCCGGTTTTCTCCACGATTCCCATGGCAATGGGCCCAAGAGCGACAATTGTCCCTACAGAGGTCCCCATAGCGAACGAGATAAAACAACCTACTACAAATAGTCCTGGTATTATCAAGTCTGCCGGTACAACATTCAAGCTCAGATTTACGACCGAATCAACGCCGCCCATGGCCTTCGAGACTGTTGTAAACATGCCTGCCAGTAAGAATACAAGTACCATGACAATGATGTTCGGGTCACCGGACCCCGCCGCAAAAATATCCACTTTTTCATTGAAGCTAAGTTCCCTATTCATGGCAAAGGCTACCCCGACCGCGATCATCATCAACACCAGCGGCGGAACGGCCCTTGCGCTGCCTAGTAACAGGGCAATCCCCAGGGATAACCCGAGGTAGACCACAATCGGAAGCAGGGCTAAAAAGCTACCTTCTTTATTGTTGTTAATCATTATGGCGCCTCCTTTAGCTTAAACCTGTCCTTGCATGTTCGATGTTCTTCTCCTCCGTCTACAGTTGCCCGAAAACACCTTAAACAAAGGAGCCGAACTGGGGCCAGTAGTTAAGAAACAAGTAGCCCATCAATGTGATAACTGTAACAGTGGCTATTGCTAATACCATACCGTGCTTTAGCAGGGCTTTTGGATCCATGCCATATCCAACTGGAATGGCGCGCACTGAGAGCGGGAGGATGTAGGCACTATTGAAAGCTGCAATGCTAATGTATATATACGGTAAAGGGTCAAGCCCCAACTGTTTTGTGATACTGAGTACAATTGGAACCGATATAGCTGCTGCAGCAGTATTGCTGGATACCTCAGCGAGAAAGCAGGTGAATACGACGAAAATGGCAATGGTTAGTAATCCGCCGTTCAGGTCAAATCGTACAAGAAGATCTGCCACAGAAGCCGCGGCGCCTGTTTCGATAATTAGTTGCCCTGCCGCCAGGCCACCGGCAAATAACAGTAGCATACCCCACATTACGCATTTTTCAGCCTTGGGCCAATCAAGTAGCCTTTTGCCCTCCTCATCGCTGCACACAAAGGTGAAAACCCCAAAGATCAAAAATATATAGGCGGGCTTCAGCGCAGGAAGCAAAGCGGAATAGGCTGGCCTAATGAAAGCTAACAGTGTTGGTGTAAGGAATAGTGCCAGGCTGATGCGTTCACTACGTTGCATGGGCGGAAGCCGGCGGTATTCCTCTCGAAAGAATTCCCGCGTACCCTTTAGATGGCTGACACTGGTCTTAATTGTACATAAATAAGCAGTGTTTACTATCACCAAGGCCACCAAGAAGGGCATCAGCTGTTTGACCCAGGTGATGTACATGAATTCCTGACCAATTAACTGCTCGATATAATTGATAGCCACTAGATTCATGGCCCCACCTAAAGGTGTACCGCAACCGCCGACCCCGGAACCCCACGCGATGGCCAGTAAGATAACCGCCCCAATTTCACTGTTGGCCGGGTCTTTCTCCCCAAGGAAGGTCAGCATAGAGATAGCGATTGGCGTTAGAATGGCACATACCATCACATTGGGAAGAAAAGCGGAAAGCCCCGCCGCCACCACAAACCAAGTGACTATTTGCTGTTTGACAGAAGGCCCGATCAGGGATAGTGCCTTGAGAGACAGGCGCTTGTCCAGTCCCGTTTCGCTCCAGGTGATGCTAACTAAGTCGGCGCCAAGTAATAATACCACAATTTCGGACGCATACTGACTAATCACCTGTGCCATGGGAACCAAATCAAACAGCGCGTTGACTACAATGGGAAGCAAGGCCGTGACGGCGATGTGAACCGGACGTGTAATCCACCAGCTAGCCATCCAAAGAATCGTACCGATAGCTGCCTTGGCTGGTACGCTAAACCACCCCTGTGGCAGCAGCAATGCCATTAAAAATATTATTGGTCCAATTAGCAGCGCAGCAGAATTTTGTATAGGCTTCATCCTACTTGTGCTCATAAAGTCTTTCAACTCGCATTCTCGTTTTCTATTTAGCTGATTAACCCGTATAAGCATCGATATATGGTATTTAATCAACTGGGTCTACTGACTTAAACCATCTTTAAGCGCAACGCCGAAAACGGTTAGAACCTACCCCGCATCTCCATTGCCTGTACAATTTTATCCAATGCTATCATCCATGCTGCAATTCTAAGAGGTACACCCTTTTCCTGGGCCACTTGCCACACACCATCAAACACTCCAACCATGTGCTTCTGTAGCCGTTCTAAAACTTCGGCCTCGGACCAGAAATACATGTATAGATCCTGCACCATTTCGAAGTAGGAAGTAACGGCCCCGCCGACATTGGCAACGATGTCCGGAATCAATACAACACCATGGCCTAGGAGATACTCCTCTGCTTCCGGGGTGGTTGGGCCGTTGGCACCCTCAATAACAATTTTGGCCTTAACCTGTTCTACGTTGTCTCCCCTGATTTGGCTTTGGATTGCTGCCGGAATTAGTACATCGCAGTCCAAGGCGAAGAATTCCTCCATGGAAATTACATCCCCTCCTGCCCAACCGGACAGAACCTTGTTTTGAGCCGCATATTCCCGCCCATCACGCACATTCATTCCGGCCGGATTATACCAGGCCCCGCTAACGTCCGCTATTCCAATAACTTTGGCCCCCTTGCCTTCAAGAATTTGGGCCGCGGTCCCACCCAGGTTACCAAAGCCCTGAACAGCAACCGTCTTGCCTTCAACCTTTTCCCCCTGTAAACCTAAATACCGTTCCAGGACATATACAAGACCGGTTCCGGTGGCTTTATTACGGGCTAATGATCCCCCAAGGAGGGGCGGTTTGCCGGCCAAAGCACCGGGTTCGTGTTCGCCTAAGCACTGTTCATATTCGTCAATGAACCAACCCATTATTTTTTGTGGGGTCCCAATATCCGGGCCTGGGATATCTTTTCGTGTACCCATTACCAGCCTGATTTCACGGACAT
>DURJ01000140.1 GCA_012837285.1 Bacillota bacterium | reverse complement strand
CCGGTGGTGAGGCTTAGAGTCCCGGACGAAGGGGAAACGGTAGTGGACGATCTTATTCGAAGCCGGGTGGTATTTAAGAATAGCATACTGGATGATTTTGTCGTTCTAAAGTCCAACGGTATGCCTACTTACAATTATGCCTGCGTGGTTGACGATCACGCCATGAATCTCACCCACATAATCCGAGCCGAAGAGCATTTGTCCAATACTCCCCGCCAAGTACTGTTGTATGAGGCCTTGGGTTATGAGCTACCAAACTTTGCCCATGTACCCATGATCTTGGCACCGGATCGGTCCAAATTGAGCAAACGCCATGGAGCAACTTCGGTGGAAGAATTCCGTGATGATGGTTATCTTAGCGAAGCGATTATCAACTACCTTGCTTTGCTCGGTTGGTCGCCGGAAGGCACCGACGAGATCATGCCCATTGAGCGGATCGTTGAGCAGTTTAGCCTGGACCGGGTCTCCAAGACAGCGGCGGTATATGATGTAAAGAAGCTGACCTGGATGAACGGGCATTATATAAGAGAGTTATCGCTGGAGCGGATGGTAGCTGAGGTAATGCCTCTGATGCAAAAGCACGGTCTAATCAGTGCTTCACCGTCGGCGCAAGAGTTGGAGCTGTTAAACAGAGCGGTGGAGCTTACCCGTGACCGGGCCAAAACGCTGGAAGAATTGGTTGATGTGGTCAGCTATTTCTTTGCCGCAAAGTTCCACTACGAAGAGAAGGGGACGCGCAAGCATTTTATACCCGAGGGTGCCGCCGACATACTTCAGGAGGCCAAAACCATTGTTGCCGCTGTCCCATCTTTCCAGCACCAGGCGATAGAAGAATCCTATCGTGCCCGGGCTGAAGAGCTAGGGCTAAAACCGGCCAAGCTTATTCATCCCACCCGGTTAGCACTCAGCGGCCGCACCATCGGCCCCGGCCTGTTTGAACTGATGGAGCTTCTCGGGCGTGAACAATGCTTAGAGCGGCTAGAGCGTGCGCTCCGATTTGTTCAGGAAGAACTTCCCGCCCAACTGGCAGCCGACAAAGAGACAAAAGAATAAACCGAAGACAAGTTAGCCCCTGCCGTACCAGTGCACTGGTGAACGGCAGGGGTTTTGGTATCAACTGACCTGGTTTCCTCATACCATGCATTAAGGCAGGCCTATACACCTGTCTAACCATCCCCGTACGTAGGGAGGGAGAACACAATGACTGTGGATGAATGCCTGCAGAAGTTTGCCCAGACCGGAATCACTAGCTTTCTCCCGTCGGCCGTGGCTACAGCAACCGGGCTAGATCAAGAAACTGTTTGCCAGCAATTGCGCGACCTGGTCGAGGACGGTCGCCTCAAATTATATCAACAGGCGATTTGCTCTTGGTGTGCTGAGAACCTGGGCATTTTTGAAGAAGACGTGACCGTACCGGATGTAATGTTTTGCCGTCATTGTCAGCAAAACAGAACAGTGGTAAAAGCACCATTGCTTTGCTTTCCCGACACACAGCCCATAAACAACAACTAGCTACCGGTCGTTGAGTAAAGAATCCCTGCAGCTTTTTGGCTGCAGGGATTCTCTAATTCAAACCAGATTACTCCATTGTTAAATATCTTTCCCGTACGCATTGCTAATGGCCTTGATTAGATCTTTGGGGTCGGAACCAACACCTATCTTTTCCTAACAATCGTGAACTTGTACCCACCAGTGACAAAGTAATTTGAAGAGTTATAAACGCACCTCCCATTTTCTTGGCGTACTAAGCCGTCTAAATATAACAACGGAGCCTTGGGAGATACCTGAAGTATTTCGGCTACTTCATCAGGAGCCTCTATGGCATCCAGATACATTAAGCTATACTTGGCAAAGATTGCAAGTTCCTCACTAAGGAAATCAAGCAGTGATTCGTATTCCTTCCGCTTATCCAGCAGCTCAATATCCGGGACAATTTCGGCATGGAGAGTATCAATAGAATAATTTACAGGGACACCATCAGACAGTCTGAAGGTTCTTACTTCATAACCCATACACCCAACGTCTGTTTCCATCTTGGCTGCTAATTCGCCCTTAATCTTAACCTTACTGATACTGAGAATACGTTCACAGGCTTCGTGACCTGACCTTCTAATGGTGTCGGTAAAGCTTTCCAGTGTTTCTAAGCCTGCTACCACACCGCCTACAGTGCCCAAGACAAAGGACCCGATACCGTGTTTACGGGCAATCAACCCCCGGCTTTCCAAACGTCCCAAAGCTTCTCTAATGGTGGCGCGGCTAACGCCAAATTCATCACAGAGCTCTGCTTCGGTCTTGAGTTTTTCTCCAGGGTGAATTTTGCCGGATAAAATTTGTTCTGTAAGAGTTTCTGCTACCCGAATATAAAGTCGTTGCCTACGGAACAATGATACCCACCCCTCAATTTTTAACCAATTATCTGATACAACATACCATTTCCTGTATGGAAGCCTTTTTCCTGCTAATTAAACTCAGGGATTATTTTGCCGGCGAAAAGCTCCGTTTGCTCAATAACATCAACCGGGTTGTTTAGGGTAATAATAGCACTTGAAAAGTAAGCTATCCCGGACATGTTTTGTCCAAACAAGCCAGCTCAAACGAACCGCTAGCTTCGCATTGCCGATAACGAACCGCTAAACAGTCTTAAGGCCAGGGCTTGTCATCAGTTGTCTAACAGTCCTCGCCGCTATCTTTCGCCGTACAAAGGCAAATTCCTTCTTGTAATAATAAACTGGTTGGTCAAATAACATGGAACCCGTCAATAGAGTCGAACAACCACAGTCTAAAATGCTAATTAACAATCTTGCATAACTCAATTTCTTCACAAAAACAAATGGTTAACCGCCTCACCTTCCGGGCTCATATACTTAACATGAATAACCCTTCTTACAGGATGGACAAAGGTTAACCCGGCTTCAAGAAATCAAGGACCCTGGGGCTCACTTATTGGTGATCACAGTGGTTCAGAAATTCATGATCGGGTGGCTCAAATATTCATTGACATTCGCACGCTTTGCTTAGGAGATTTGAAGACCCCTCTAAATATAAATAAAAAAACTTTTGAAAGCAGGAATTTTGTTTGGCAGTGCAGAATTAGTTATTGATTAAGGATGTAAGACAACAAACGTCAGACAACTAAGGAGGGTGGGATGCCTATGAAGAGGTTTACTTCAACCTAAGAAATTTAAATGGTGAAGAGAGGAGAATCACAAATGTTGTTTCGCTGGATTTTTTTTATTGGGTACCTTGTAATTGTATATCTTATTGGTTATTGGTCTTATAAACAAACGAAAGGCTTATCGGAATTCTACGTTGCCGGAAAAGATCTTGGAATCGTTCCATTGG
>DURJ01000139.1 GCA_012837285.1 Bacillota bacterium | reverse complement strand
TCAGTTCTGGAATGAGCCTGTCTGTTTCTATCGCCTTGAGTAGATGGTTGAAAAACAGGTGGTAGTTGTGTAGCATGGAATCAGTGGTCACAAAAAGCGGTACCGGTTCGTACCGGCTCATCTCATAGAGGGTAAAAAATTCCCTATAATCAGAGGGCACAACCACAAAGCCGTTCTTAACCAGTAGGCTTTTAGCCGCTTCGGATAAATGGAACATATCCTTATTGGTAATGTTGCTTAAATCCGGTGCTACTCCCGACGGTGGATCATTGCCAGCCGGTCCACCGCCCCCTGGGGCCTCTTGTTGCCCAATCGTACCGGTACACCCGCTACAAGATATGGCGATAACAAGCAGGATAACTACAAACACAGATCGAAAGCGAGCCAATCCAATTCCCCCTTATAACTTATTTCATTTTTCTTGAGGCGTGCGACGCTTTGCGACCAAAACCTGCCAATCCATGCTTTATGTCACTCTCCATACTCCATACTACGACTTTTCGCATAGTCTGTGGACCTAGTGCCGCCCCCCAATAAGACTTATGTCAGAACTCGAAAAGGTTTAACCCAATTTCTTGGCTAAACTTGCGATCTACACTGCCGTCGATAACGTCAATAACAATTTCTCCGGTAGCACTAATCACGGCCGAGTTCAAGTGTCCACCAATGGCCTGGTGGCTGCTGCCGGCTAGGGTAGCGTGCAGATGTAAATAAACGTCTCTCTCTTGGGTGGAGATATTGCCCATTAAGCTGGTGATCTCCATATCCCCAGTCAACTCCCGCGAATGATACTTCTTGGTCGCCGGTTCAAACAAACCGATGACAGCTTTATCCACTGCCCCAATGCCAGAGACTGTTCCTAGCCGGATATTGTTCTCTCGGCACAGCGTTTTAATGGACTCAACTATCTCTTCACCTTTCTCCAACCGAACCACGTACTTGTTCCCGAATCTCCTGTAATCCATGGTTGCTCTCCTTCCAAATATAGATTTTCGCCTTTTTCAGGCGCATCATGTGTATCTTCTAGTTTCTGTTCAGGGTTACCACGACAATTTCAGGCCGGTTAAACAGTCTTTGCGGGAAAACGCTGTTGCCAAGACCCCGGCTGACCACGAGAACGGAAGAGCCTTCCCTATAAATGCCGCTGGTGTAGCGCGGGAAAAAACCCTGCCCTGGTGCGACCAGACCACCCACCAAAGGCAGCCGAATCTGTCCGCCGTGGGCGTGTCCCGAGAAAACCAGATCGATCCCAAAATGGCTGTAAGTTTCAATGAGTTCCGGCCGATGGGCCAAAAGTATGGTAAAGCTGTCGGTACCTTCGAGTGCAGCTTTAAGTTCGGGCCTGATTAGTTCGCCTTGTCTGTAGGACTTGCATTGGAAGGCCGGATCGTCAATACCGAGGATGTAGATACTGTCCTGACCGCGCTGAAGGCGGTGGTGGGTATTGCTTAGAACTTTAACGTTTCTTTTTTCCAGCTGGGGGCGCAAGGTGTCAAATGTTCCCGCCCATCCCTCGTGATTTCCGGTAACGTAGTAGACCGGTGCAATTTTAGCCAACCGGTCCAGAAGTTCTAGGCCTGCTTTGGCGCCGCCGTGGCGGCGGTCGATCAGGTCACCGGTGAACACTACAAGATCCGGCTGTGCTGCTTTAACCTTTTGTACTATTCCCCGTTGCTCCTTACCGAATGATTTCCCGTGCAGGTCGGAAAGATGCACAATTTTCAGACCGGTAAATGCTGTCGGCAGGTTATCAAGGTTTAAGGTCAAATAGTTAACAGCAACAAGATTATTTTCCCCGTACAAAAAGACGGCCAGAAGTAAGGCCAGGGCTAAGAGAGCAACAATTTTTTTCAGGTTGAACACTCCTTGAGGTATTGTCTCAACCCAATTGTACCGCGATTTCCATATACATACAAAGCATATTTGTTAGCTAAGCCCTGGGTAGTTACTAACCGATGTCATATTTTAGTGGGTAATCAGTGATCAACCAGGAGGAGGGTGGCCATGAATCACGCTTTAGCCACTTTTTTGTGGTATTTTTCCCCGCTGTCGGCGGGAATGTTTGTGTTTGGACTAATACATGCGGCAAAACATGCACTTAAAGGAAACGAAAATAAGACCTTTTGGTATGGTGTCATATCAACCATTGGTTTCTTAACGTCACTGAGGACATTAGTGGAGGTTATTACCTGGTGATCTATAAATAAGCAACGTGAGGGTATTGAAATGCAAATTCCGTGGATTGCAATTTTAGGACCTGTGGCCTTGGTTTCAATAACGGCCCATATACTGTATAGACTTATTACAGAGCACATTGATCAGCGCTTTGAGGAATTGAAAGAGTGGCTGCAAGAAAACAGCCAGACAAGATGAGTATAGCCTCCGTTGAAGTTACACATCTGTCTGGCAAACTTATTAAGTGTGATTGGCTGAAATATTAGTAAAGTGGGGGTTTCAATCATGCGTATCGGTTACGATCTAGGCGTTGTCGGGGCGACAGTGCTCTTTCTAATAATAGGAATTCAAGTTCTACTTTCAACCAGAAAGCAAAGGGTATTAGGGTACGTTATGCCGACCTTGTTTCTTATTCTGGGCGGAAGCAATTTATACAAGTCACTGTATGTATATAATCCATATCCCACCATGAAAGAGGGAATGCTCATGACATTTGGTCTGTTGGGATTTGGTATTTCCGCGGTTACGCTGGCTGTCTGCAGGGTAATTGAAAAACGTAGCCGGTAACAAATACAGATCCGGGGGGTTGGGAATGAACAGTAAAACAACCACAGTCTTATCCATAGCGACCGTCATTGCCGCTGTGGTCTTGAATTTCCCTGAGTTTCTTATGGGGAGCCCTGCCAGCGCCAAGAACTTAATTGTTACGTTGGCCTACACAGGCATTGGGGTTCTTGTTTTGGTCATTAGTACAATAAACAAAAGGCGGCGAATAATGGCGGTTTGTGCTGCATTTTGGCTGCTAACGCTTTTGTTCGCGCTGCTAACTGCTTATGTAAATATAACTGATGTTATCGTTGATTGGGCCATACCTTTTGTTATTGTTCTCTTGGGACCCTGGTACGGGGTTAGTTTTTTTATCAGTGATTTTGTAGCAGTATCTATCATAATAGCGCTAATATCTTTTGGTATGTTGGCAACGGCTATCCTTTTGCTTAAGTGCACGAAATGAGAAGGATTGACTATTACCCCATGTTTCGCTGCACAAACAAATCTGTAGAGAATAAAAGTATAGGTGTTGCTTCCAACCCTTACAATTAGTTTAGGGAGCACGTAATTACGTTTATGTGCTGCAGAGCATAAACGTAAAAGCTGGCTGTTCGCACTAAAGCTAAAAGTCAAACGATTTTTGGTCTTAAAGTGGTCACAACTTTGCTCAGTGTGTCCGCGGGTGGATTGATAGTGGACAAGCAGAAGGCGCAAGAAAAAACTATGCTGCTCCCGTTATGTCACAAAACTGTTATTCGAACTGTTATAAGGGTACAGTCGGCTGATGAACGTTGAAAGGAGGAAACCCATGAGTGATATAGAGTTGGGGCATCGGTTTGCCGCCGGCGGAGAAGATGAGCTGGAAGAGGTAATCAATCTTTACGGTGAAAAGCTGCTTAGATATGCAACTGCTATCTTATGTGACTACCATGAAGCGGAAAATGTGGTGCAAGAGGTTTTTCTTTCGGCTTATCAAAACCGTACAACTTTTGACGGCAGTAATCTCTCTGCATGGCTGTATAAAATTACATACAATCGCGGTTTAAACCAACTGAAAAAACGCAGATTTTTATTTTTTAGTGAAATTCGAGTTGAAGCAGTTTCGCCTGCTAATGATACGGGTCTGAGTGACGAGACACTCTACGCCCTACGGCGGCTCAAACCGAAAGAGCGGGCCTTACTTTATGGACGAATAATGGAAGAACAGAGCTATAAGGAACTCTCCATACTGTTAGGGTGCTCTCCTGCTACCTTGCGCAAACGATACGAACGGGCAAAAAAGAAGCTGGCGGCCTATCTGACCGCCGGGCAATATGGAAAGGAGCCGAAATATGAGAACATTTGATAGGGACGAACAAGATATACATGACGCACTTTCACAAATCACTGTTGATGCCGGTAAGCTTGCCGGACAGGTTAAAAGGCGGTTGAATGAGGAAATTCCCCGCACTGCGCCGTGCCAGGTGCGCTGGTCAATGTCCGCAGTTGCAGCGTTAGCTTTGTCGGTGATGTTGGTTGTCACCGCAGCGGCTGCGACACTGGGTGGCTTTGATTGGTTTATCGAAAAATTTAATCCCTCCTTTGGTGAAATTGTTGAGCCTGTCGAGGCATATTGTGAAGATCAGGGAATCCGCATGGAGGTCATCGGCGCACAAAAATACGACAATATGGCGGTTGTCTATCTGTCTCTTCAAGATGTAAGCGGGCAAAACCGACTGACTGAGCAAACCGATTTCCAGGACGGGCTTACCGTGAAAATGAATACACAGAAACAAGAAGCAAAGGGACAAACAGACGAAATTGCCACTAGCTTCAGCTGCGGGCAAAAAATGCTCTACTTTGACGAGGAAACCAATACCATATATTATGAATTCAATATTACAGCCGATTCGGATTCACCGCTGTCCGATCCGCTGGAATTAGGCAGCTTTCTTATATGTTTTGATAAAAGGTCATATGAGGAGCCGATTTCTCTGTCACTATCATGTATAAAGGAGGCTGACACTACATTCATAAGTGAAAACCAGATTTGGGGAGACTCGGATATCCCGGATGACCTTAGCGATTTGACAGTGGTCCTTACACCCGGCAATTATGCCCCTATGCCCCATAGCGAAGACGACCAGTGGATTTCAAATATCGGTATTATCGATGGAAAACTGCATGTTCAGACAGGCAATCTTTGGTATAAAGAGTTTGGGAGCAATGATGCTACGTTCTCTCTGATGACACCTGACGGCAAATTGATTATGGCCGACTATGAATTGGAGCTCTTCAGTGATAAGGACTATCGCCTCCTTGACCACGAGAAAAACAACTATGCCGATGCAGTATACAAATATCAGGAAACTGTCTTTTCTATAGACACCGAGGAACTTGATGGCTATACTCTTTGCTATGCCGGCTCGGTTTATTCCGGTGTGGAAGGCCGCTGGAAGGTAGCCGCAAATCTAAGCGATACCAGTCGTCAAATGCGTATCTTAACAAATGACATTCCCGTTGAAGGCCATCTCTTTGAGCATATAACCCTTAGCCCCTTGGGACTTCAAGTCATCGGTTCCTACACGGGAGAAGAGTGCATGGCCAGCGGAATGTCTGTGGCAGTTGAGACAACAGATGATGTTATTCCGTTGGAAGGCGGCGGCGGTAGCCATAACCCTCAAAAACAGACCTTTAATTTGCACTGGAACACGGAAGTTCCTCTTGACGTTACCAAAGTTACCGCTGTCATTATAAACGGCAGCCGTATTCCGGTCCAATAGCAAGATGACATTTGCTATTGCCAGTGAAAAACCGAATCTTGTAAGTGCTGTGGGGCAAAATCCGAGCATAACGGGCAGTTAAGGCCCAAACACATTTTAGGACGTGCAACAAGGGGCTGTTCCTGATTATGGCATGTATGCTCCCTGGTCATGGCTTAGACACAACTCTTGGTAAGTGAACCCTCTACCTTGTAGCATATAAAAGGGAACCCAGCATAGGCAGGTTCCCTTTTTTTGAATCAACACAACGATCCGGGTTTTTTAGGATGAAAGTAGATGGAGACGGGCGCCGTAGCCTAGACTACTGTAATGCTTCCTTACAGATATTTATAACTAAAGGCTTCTCAACAATAATACTCGTTAGGCTGTTATCTCAGGACAATCTCCTCCGGGAAAGGGACCTTCCTGGAAATGTTCCACATCTTATCAATGTAGGCAGTGGTATAGGCTTGCTCAATATAATGATAATAATATGCTGCCTTATCAGTTAACCGATATTGGCCTTTTTCACGGTAGATCAGGCCCATCTTTTCTAAGACCAGAAGCTCAAACCCAAACATTTTTCTGAGTGGTACGCCAACGATAACTTCAAATTGATCCGGAGAAATATTCATGGAATAAGCATTCCAGAACAAGAAGTATACCCCTCGCTGACGTTTGGTAAAGTCGAGAGTCAGAGAGGTCGGCAGTTTTTCTGACTCTATCCTCTCTATATATGCCTCGATTGAAAAGGTATTGATCTTGAAACTGTCTTGCAGCAATGTAGCAGCAGACACGCCAAAGCCTAAAAAATTATCCCTGGTAATAGAAGAATATTTCTCAGTTCCGGGGTTGGCAAAAGTCCAGACAGAGGTTCTCTCCTTACCTGTGTTTCTGCAGTGAGCAGCAAGGGACTGCAGCATTTGCTTTTTGTTCCTTTCAGGTAACGGCTTGTATTGATTATCAGCAAAAGTAAAATCTATAAATGGGTAGGTGGAAACCTGAGTTGCTCCATATCGAAAAGCAGTGTCAACATCCTCTACTAAGGTTTTGTCTGTTTGTCCAGGAATTGCAAAAATTAAATCCACATCCACCACATCGAAGCCGGCTTGTCTTACTAATTCCAGCTTCTGAGTAAAATCCCGCCTCTTGCGTCCTAATTTACTTAAACAGTTCTGGTCAAAAGACTGTATTCCTAAGCTGACCATTGATATTCCTGCATTTTTTAATTTTTTTAGGTTTTCTTCTGTAATATCGTCAGGATGTAACTCGATGCCAATTCCCTTAGTGATAATAAAATATTCCTTGAGCTTACCTATAATACTCTTCAGATCATCTGTAAGTAGTGCAGGAGTTCCGCCGCCAAAATAAAGGCTCGTAGTAGTCCTTTTCGTTTTTAAGGATTTACCTACCAAGGCTATTTCATTAAGTAAGGCCTGCACATATTTTTGAGCAAGTTTTGGTTCATGAATAACTTTACAGTATGGACAAAAGCTGCACAGGGAACGGCAAAAAGGAATATGCACATATAAACCTAAATCGTCGGATTGTGTAAAGATAAGTGATTCGGTATATTTGCCCTTAAATCGAAAAGGCTTAAAGCTTCGTGTTAAGTAAGCTCTAAGAGCGGAAGTAAACATTGTATTTTCTCCAATCTGCTTAAATAAAAGCGCCTTCGTGTCATGGTATCTCCTTCTGTTGCTATTATGTTACCATGGCACAAGAGATTCTTTTAAGTTCATTAGGGGGGTTCCCCTCCTCCAACTTTAGGCTATAATGATGAGCCATCTTATGTCCCAGCGTTGGAGGCAGCCTATAGTGGACCCCAATGTCAAGACACAATTTTTAAGGATTTAAGCGACAGGGGTAATCCCGGAGACGGGGTTGGACGATCCATAAGCATCAGAGTACTCGCGAGGTCTGGTAAGGTTACGCAATCCG
>DURJ01000138.1 GCA_012837285.1 Bacillota bacterium | reverse complement strand
TGCCAGAGCGATAATGTCTTGTTTCATAGGGGAATCGCCTCATTTTGGAGGTTCCGTATAAACAAAGTCCTGCTCCAAATAGGATGGGAGAAGGCATCGCTAGGAACTACCCGCGGCGAAATATAGACATCAAAATCGAGGTTCGTTTCAAAAGCTAAGTCGACAATGTCTGTTCGCACATTAGGGTCGGCGGTTTCCACAATAACAAGCACATCTATGTCTGACCCAGAAGTACCAGTGCCTTTAGCTTTGGAGCCAAACAACTTGACATCCTTAATAGAAGGGCCGACAGAACTTGCCCTTATGCTACGAACAAACTGGTGTACAGCTCGCCTTTCTTTGTCGGTAAGCATGATAACACCTCCCGATGTGCTTTAGCTTTATATTAACATATTTTCTTCCAGTTCTAAAGAAGCGAAAATCGCAAGCCTTCGGCAGGAGTTTTTCCAGTCGTGTCCAAGTATGAATTAAGGATACGAGGGGTGGAGGTGCTGCCGGTGGCCGGTAAGGTGCGTTTTATTTTGGGCCGGGCAGGGACAGGCAAGACTTATACTTGTCTGGAAGAGATTAAGAAGACGCTGGCTTCGGAAGGGGAAGAGGGGCCGGCACTAATTTTACTGGTTCCGGAACAGGCGGCTTTTCAGATGGAACATGAGCTATACACAGGTATGCCCCGGGTGGCCACGGCCCGGGCTCAGGTATTGAGTTTTAGGCGGATGGCACGGCGTGTGCTAGCTCAGACCGGCGGTGCCGCCCGGCCCTGGCTGGGAGAACTGGGCAAACGAATGGTGCTGCGTTCCCTGATTCAGAAACACCGGGACGATCTGGTTTTGTTCGGCCAGAGCGCCAGCACGCCCGGATTTACCGACAGCCTGGCCCATACTTTGGCTGAGCTGAAACTGTATAACATTTCACCGCAAATGCTAACCCAGCGGGCCCAAGAACTGGCTCGATCGGGAAAGGAGACACCTTTGGCCGGTAAGCTCCATGACTTGGCCCTGCTGTACACTGATCTAGAGGAGTACCTGGCTCCGCGTTATACTGACCCGGAAGGATACTTAGCTCTTTTAGCCGCTAAGTTAGGGCAGGCACCGCTGGTTCAAGGAGCCCGAATTTGGGTGGACGGGTTTGCCGGGTTTACGCCGCAAGAGTTTCAAGTGCTTTCGAGTCTAATGAAAACAGCGGCTGAGATCAACATTACCTTGTGTTTAGCTGCCGAGGAATTATCACGGCCCAGGGCGGAAACAGATCTGTTTAACCGTACTCGGGAGACCTATGAACAGTTGCTGGCGTTGGCCCGTGCATGCAGAGCGCAGCTTAAGGCGCCCTTGGTTTTAGATGATCCGCCCCGCTTTCGTGGTTCACCGGAACTAGCCCATCTGGAGCGGTATTTTTTTGACTATCCCACCCGCACCTTCGCCCAACCGGTAAGGGACATCAAAGAAGTGGCCGCTGCCAACCGGCGGGCGGAAGTGGAGGCTGCCGCCCGGGAAATTGTATACTTAGCCCGTGAATGCGGCTGGCGCTGGCGGGATATGGTGTTGGTGGTGCGTGATCTAGAACTGTATCATGATTTGGTAGCAACGGTGTTCACCGATTATGGGATCCCCTGCTTTATCGACCGCAAGCGAACGGTGTTGCACCATCCCCTGGCCCAATTGGTACTGGCCATTTGGGAGATAATGAACAGCCGCTGGTCGTACGATGCCGTCTTTCGCTGGTTAAAAACCGATCTGCTGCCTATTTCCCGCCCGGATGTAGACCGGCTGGAAAACTATGTGCTGGCTTACGGCATCCGCGGACAGACGTGGCAACGTTTAGCCCCGTGGGATTTTCACGAGGGCTCCGGCCGGGAAGAAGAATGGGCCGATATAGATGCTTTGCGTCGGCAGGTGGCAGCTTGGTTGGAACCGGTAACTAAGGCCTGCCAGCAGCCAAATCCCACTGGCACCATTCTGAGTGCTGCTTTGTGGTCTTGCCTGGAACAGCTTAAGGTAGGCGAGAAACTTACCGACTGGGCAGAGAGGGCCACCGCCGCCGGCGACTCAGAACTGGCCCAGGAGCACAGGCAGCTCTGGACTGGTTTCCTGCAACTTCTCGATGAGTTGGTAATTGGGTTAGGGGACACCACCCTCACTCCGGCTGAGTATGCCGAAATCCTAGCCAGCGGTTTAGAGGGATTACGATTGGGATTGGTGCCGCCCAGCTTAGATCAGGTGCTGGTAGGGTCGTTGGAACGCTCCCGGCATCCTAACGCACGGGCGGCGTTTGTGCTGGGAGTAAGTGAGGGGGTGCTACCGGGACGGGCCCGAGAAGATGCCGTCTTTAGCGATCGCGAACGGGAAGACTTGCTGGCGGCCGGGATTGAGCTGGCTCCCACCAGTAGGGTTAACCAGCTGCACGAGCGCTATCTTACCTACATAGCCCTGACTCGAGCCAGTGAGCGCTTATGGGTGAGTTTTCCCTTGGCCGACTCGGAAGGCAAGGGTTTGGCACCGTCCCGGGTGCTCAACCGGCTGCGGGAGCTGTTTCCCAGCATACCGGAAGATTATGTCGGAATGGATCCCAGCGGTGAAGAAGCCGAAGATTTAAAGTTTCTTACGTCACCGGCGCAAGCAGCCCAGCATTTGGTTCCCCGCTTACGGTTGACCCGGGCTGGACAGGCACTGGGCCCGGTTTGGGCGGCAGTACAGCAATATCTACGTTCTCGACCGCAAACCGCTCTTTTGTACCAGCAGGCTACTCACGGCCTTAAGCACAGCAACCAAGTACAACCGTTGACGCCGGCGCTGGCGAGCTCCCTCTATGGCCGAGGAGCTCATACCAGCGTGACCCGGTTGGAGCGATTTGCGGCCTGTCCCTTCCAGCATTTTGCCTATTATGGACTAAACTTGAGAGCACGAGAGGTCTTTGGGGTGGATTTACCCTCCTTGGGCTTGTTTACCCATGCAATCCTTAGCCGTGTGACTCGGCGCTTATTAAAGGATGAGCGGGGCTTCGGTGAACTTGAACCCGACGAAGCAGCCCAACTGGTTCAAGATGAAGTAAAACAGTCGGTACCGGGTTTTGCCGGCGGGGTACTGCAGTCTTCGCCGCGCTATGTTTATTTGACCAGTCGGCTGGAGCGCCTGCTCACCACGGCGGTAGGTGTGCTTAGGGAGCAGGCTAAGCAGGGCCAGTTCAAGCCGTGGGTAACTGAGGCCAGATTTGGCTTTGCTAATGCGGCTCTTCCCGGGCTAAAATTTTGCCTGGCCGACGGAACCCAGCTCACCCTGGCCGGTCAGATCGACCGGATCGATATTGCCCGCTCCGGGGGAAAGACCTATTTTACTGTGGTGGATTACAAGAGCCGGTCCCAGCGCCTGGCTCTCCATGAGGTCTATTATGGATTGTCGCTGCAACTGCTGGTATACTTGCTGGCGGCCGAAACTGGGCTGCAGGAGCTAGGGGTGGAACAAGCTTTGCCGGCCGGTATTTTCTACTTTGGCGTCCAGGAAGGATTTGTGCGTTCGTCCGGGCCACTTGCG
Source organism: Bacillota bacterium (assembly GCA_012837285.1). NCBI lineage: Bacteria > Bacillati > Bacillota > Bacillota bacterium. The sequence goes on along the minus strand of DURJ01000138.1, from coordinate 3,213 downwards.
CCTGAAGAGGCGGCGGCTGAGCAGTTGAAAAAGTTTCGCCTGGAAGGCCTAGTGCGAGGTGAACCAGAGGTGGTACAGTTGTTGGATGCACAAGGAGGCGGCACAGTAACGGCTCCAATCCTCAAGAAAGACGGTACCCTGAGAAAGAACAGTCCGGCGGTGAGCGAACAGCAGTTCGAACTGCTGCTGAATTTTGCCGCCCAGAAAGTACAAGAGATGGGGCTCAGAGCCTTAAACGGGGAGGTAGGGGTGGCCCCGTATAAATTGGCCGGGAACACGGCTTGTGACTACTGCGATTTCTCGGCTGTCTGCCAGTTCGACCCTATGTTGGCGGACAACAGCTATCGGACCTTGCCTAAACTCACGGCTAAAGAAGCCTGGCAGGCTTTCGAGGCCGCCGGTGAAGGGAGTAATGACCATGAGTAGCCCCAACTGGACCGACGAACAGCAGGCGGCCATCAGTGCGTCGCAGGGCAACCTGTTGGTATCGGCAGCCGCCGGTGCCGGCAAAACCGCTGTGCTGGTAGAACGGGTCATTCGGCAAGTCTTAGAGGGGTCTTCGACAGTCGACATCGATCAGCTTCTTATTGTTACTTTTACCGAAGCGGCGGCCACCGAAATGCGCCAGCGTATCGGCGCTGCTCTGGCTCGGGCTCTAAGTGAAAGACCGGGCGATGAGCGGCTCCAGCGGCAGCTAGCCCTGCTTAACCGAGCCGACATCAGCACCATCCATTCCTTCTGCTTAAAGGTAATCCGGCGCTACTTCTATCTCTTGGACTTAGACCCGGGCTTTAGGGTGACTGACCAGGCGGAGGCGGCTTTGATTCAGCAGGAAGTATTGGATGATCTGTGGGAAGAAAGGTACGCCAGCCCAGGACCCGACGGCGAAGCGTTTACCCACTTGCTTAATTGTTACGGTGCGGCTCGCAGTGACGACAATCTCAAAGAGGTCGTCCTTAAGATCTTCAACTTTAGTCGTAGCCAACCTTGGCCTGAATACTGGCTGGAACAGATAGAACGCTGCTTTTATGTACCGACGGATGCAACTTTGACCGACCTGCCGTGGGGACAACTGTTGCTGGATCATGCTGCCATCACCTTGACAGCGGCTCAGAGCGCATTGCAGGAGGCTGCCTTCTATGCTTGCCTTCCGGACGGCCCGGCCAAGTACTGGCCTACGCTCAAGCAAGAGATCGAAGCTGTGGGTGAGCTGGCGGATATTGCCCGCTCCGGCTCTTGGGCGGAGCTGCAGGCAGCGTTGGAGTATTCTTTTGCCAGTCTAAGTCCGATCCGTAAAGACGACCCGGTGAAGCCTGATTTAAAAGACTATTGTACCAGCGCTCGTGACCAGGCCAAGAAAATCATCAAAAATCTGAAGGAAGACGTCTTTAGCCGGCCGGAGCAAGAGCTGGTGGCCGAACTGGGCCGTGTGGCCCCGATGATGGTCACCTTAGTAGACTTGGTACTGGAGTTGGGCCGCCGGTTTGAAGCGGCCAAGCGAGCTCAGGGTCGGGTTGATTTTGCCGATTTAGAGCATTACGCGCTGCGGATTCTTCGGGCCCCGGAATCTACTCCCGAGCAAGCTTTGCCGTCGGCAGCGGCTCGCCAGCTGGAGGAAGAATATAAAGAGGTGCTGGTGGACGAATATCAGGATATCAATCCGGTGCAGGATGCCATCTTGAACCTGATTTCCCACCAAGACAGGCAGCGCCCCAATCTCTTTATGGTGGGCGATGTTAAACAAAGCATCTATGGGTTTCGGTTGGCCGAGCCGATGTTGTTCTTACATAAGTATTTGAATTACCCGGCCACAGCCGGAGGCCGGCAGCGCCGGCTGTCCCTGACGGCCAATTTTCGCAGCCGCTCTGGAGTGCTGAGTGCGGTGAATTTTCTGTTCCGCCAACTGCTTATCCCGGAGGTGGGCGGACTGGTTTACGATCAGGAAGCGGAGCTCCGTGCCGGAGCTAAGTATGCCCAGCCCCCGGCTGGGGCTGTTTGCGCTGACCAGCAGGTGGAAGTTCACTTAGTAGAACGGCAGGATGCGCCTGCCAGCTTGGAACAAGAGGAGCCAGAGGAGCGAACACCCTCGGTCCCTGGGATGGCTGCCGGTCTGAGTGATCTTACTGCTTTAGAAAAAGAAGCTTTGATTATCGGCCGCCGCATCCAAGCCATGGTCCAGGGAACAGCTCAGCGGCCGGGGCCGGAATTTATCGTCTGGGATAAAGAAAGTAAGTGCTATCGCCCGGTGCAGTATCGTGACATTGTGATTTTGATGCGAACGGTTCAGGGACGAGCCAATACCGTGCTGGAGATTCTGCAGCAGTTGGAAGTCCCGGCCTATGCCGATCTGGGCACTGGCTACTTTGCTGTGCCTGAGGTCCAGGCCATGGTGTCGCTGCTGCAAGTAATCGATAACCCGCGGCAGGATATTCCCTTGGCGGCGGTGCTGCGTTCGCCGTTGGTGGGGCTTACAGCAGCAGAGCTGGCTCAAGTCCGCTTGGCCGGTCCGGATAAAGATTTCTACCTGGCAGTGGAAGCTGCTGCCGGCGGAGCTGCCGCAGACCCGTGCCGACAGAAGCTGAGCCGGTTCCTACAGCAGCTACACGAGTGGCGGACTATTGCTCGCCGTCGCAGCTTAGGCGAACTGATCTGGCAGATCTATCGCGATACCGGGTATCTAACTTATGTGGCGGCTTTGCCGGCTGGTGCCCAGCGCCAGGCCAATTTACGAGCTCTTTATGATCGGGCCTGCCAGTTTGAAAGCTACGGCCGCCCGGGACTGTTTCGGTTTCTGCGTTTTCTGGAGCGGTTTCAGGCCGAAGAAGGAGATTTGGGAACGGCCCGGGCCTTGGGCGAAAACGAGAACGTGGTTCGAATCCTGAGTATCCACAAAAGCAAAGGCCTGGAGTTCCCGGTGGTGTTTGTGGCCGATCTAGGTAAGAAGTTCAACTTTGAGGACTTGCGCGGGGATATTTTACTGCATAAGGATGTAGGTTTAGGGCCGATGGTGGTAGATCTGGATCTTAATATTAAGTATCCCAGCGTGGCTCATCGAGCCGTAAAGCTGGCCGGTACCAAGGACACCCTGGCTGAAGAACTGCGAATACTGTATGTGGCCCTGACCCGAGCCCGGGAGAAACTTGTCTTGGTAGGATCAGCAGTCAATTTAGCCAAGCAGGGCCGGAATTGGAGTAGCGCGGCCCGGCAAAGAGA
>DURJ01000137.1 GCA_012837285.1 Bacillota bacterium | reverse complement strand
TAGGCATACCGTTGGACTTTAGAACGACAAAATCATCCAGTATGCTATTCTTAAATACCACCCGGCTTCGAATAAGATCGTCCACTACCGTTTCCCCTTCGTCCGGGACTCTAAGCCTCACCACCGGCTGGCGTCCTTCTGCTGCCAAGCGGACGCGGTCTTTCTCGGTGAGATTGCGGCAGCGGCCGGTATAACCCGGGGCCCGGCCCTGGCGACGAGCTTCTTCCCGCTGGGCTTCCAGTTCTTCCGGAGTACAGTAACAAAGGTAGGCCACCCCTTTATCAATCAACTCTTGGGCCTTCTCCTCATAAAGATGGAGTCGCTGTGATTGGAAATACGGACCGTACTCCCCCCCGATTTCAGGCCCTTCATCCCAATTGAGCCCCAGCCACCTGAGCGAAGACAAAATCTGATCAACCGACGCTTGCGTGGACCGCTCCGTGTCGGTGTCTTCGATTCTAAGGACAAACGTGCCGCCGGTGTGGCGAGCCAGCAGCCAATTGAACAAGGCTGTACGCGCCCCGCCAATATGCAATTTACCGGTCGGGCTCGGGGCAAACCGTACTCGTATTTTTTCCACCGTTATCCCTCCCGTGCGCCTTCTCTTGCAATTAAGAAGGCTTGTCACAGGTTAAAGTATATCACAGGTTTGAGCCAATTTCATCCTCGTTGACCGCTTTCCCGCCTGGAGGAGACCCCTTATTTACTATCATTAACCCAATTTATGTTAGTCATACCATAAATTCCTGTGAACTACCCACAAGAGTCAAGGCAGGGTATAATAGTTACGTAAACCAAGAAAGAAGGGATTTTTATGCAGCGCCGTTATCCGACCCAGCCCTTGGTTGGGGTGGGAGCTGTGATAGTAAGGGGTAATTCTATCCTCTTGATTCAGCGGGGAAAACCACCGGCCCAAGGACTCTGGAGCCTTCCCGGCGGCAAAGTGGAACTGGGCGAGACTTTAGAGGCGGCCCTGCGGCGTGAAATCAAAGAAGAATGCAATTTGGATATTGAAGTAGGTCCGCCGATTGCTGTGCTCGATTCTATCTTTCGGGATGAGAAAGGGCAGGTACTGTATCATTATACGTTAGTAGACTTTTGGGTTAATAAAATGGAGGGTAAGCTGGTCTGTTCTTCCGATGCCCAGCAAGCCCGCTTCGTACCACGTGCAGAATTAATCTCATTGGAACTTACCGGCGGCTTGCTCCCTCTCCTTGACCGGCTGGGAATTCTAACTGAAGCTCAGCCCACACAGCCACCTGCCGGTGTATTTTACTTTACCCAACAAAATCAGCTCGAGAAAGGCCGGTGAAGAAGTGAATCCCAATCCGATCGCGTTCAGTATTGGCCCGATCCCTGTTCGTTGGTACGGCATTATCATGGCCGTAGCTTTACTCATTGGTACTAAAATCGCCCTCGCTGAGGCCGAGCGCCAAGGAATAGACGAAGACACCATTTTGAACTTGGCCCTTGTCGGTGCACCGTTAGGTTGGCTCGGTGCCCGCCTTTATTACGTAATTTTTAACTGGGGCTACTACCGCCAGCATCTAATTGAGATTCCCATGATCTGGCGCGGCGGCCTGGCCATTCATGGCGGCATTACAGCAGCCATACTGGTGGGCCTATGGTACACCAGACGGTATAATCTTAGCTTTGGGCAGATTGCCGACATCGCGGCTCCTTCCTTAATTCTAGGACAAAGCATCGGTCGCTGGGGCAACTTTTTCAACCAAGAAGCCTACGGCTACCCCACTTCCTTGCCTTGGGCCATGTATATTGCCGGTGAGTGGCGCCACCCTACCTTTTTATATGAATCTATATGGAACTTCCTGGTTTTTTTGGTATTGCTGCGCCTACGGCGTCACCCCAAAATCAAACCCGGGGATGTGTTCTTGAGCTATCTGGGTTTATATTCAGTCGGTCGGTTCGTCGTGGAAGGATTCCGAACCGATAGCCTAATGCTAGGTTCCCTCAGGGCGGCGCAAGTGGCCAGCGTCGGCATAATAATAGCCGTCGCCTGTATTCTTTGGCGGCGGCATCACGGCCCAGCCTGATTTACTTGGTATAGCGGTCGGCCACCTTGGAGGCACCGTAGGAATCAGGCTTGATGCGGGCTTCAAATCCACTGCCGGTGATCATACCCACCACTTCCCGGATAAGGTCCTTAGTCTCGCCTATCCTACCTACGTCCAGGTGAATTTCGATATTGAGCTCGTTATGGCCGCTATCAGCCAACAAGGCCGTGAGTCGGCTGGCCACGTCCAAACTCAGCGATGCCTCATAAAAGATGCGTTGCCGCATGGACATGAACTTGCGTTGATATCTCTTATTATAGAAGTAGCGGGCTCCTTTTCCCTGTCGGTGTACAATAATGGCGCTGACAAAGCAAACATGTTCCTCTCTTGGCTGGGAATCGGTGCCGATAATCAAACGATAGTCCATTTGAGGCTCGTCGGCCACATACTGCAAAATATCGGTAAACACTTGTCTAAGCGACATGGGGCCTTTGGTGGGACTGATGAACTCTTTTCGTACCACACGACCACATCCTTTGTCAGCCCATATGTTCAGCCAGCGCCTTCGCTAGCAGGGCAAATTCCTCCAGACTTAGCGTCTCGCCGCGCCTTTGGGGATCAATGGCAGCGCTCTCCAAGGCAGCGGCTATACACTCCTTAGTCAGACCGATACCGGAATCATGCTGGAGGCTGTTGGCCAGTGTCTTGCGCCGGTGGCTAAACGACGCCCGCACTACCTGGAAAAAGAACTGTTCGTCTTCTACCGGCACCGCTGACTGAGGGCGAAATCGAAGTCGGATCGCCGCCGACCAAACCTTAGGTCGGGGGAAGAAAGCTGCCGGCGGAACCTTCAGCACCGGTTCCGGACAGGTGTAAAACTGGGTCAGCACGGACAGGCTCCCATACTCTTTGGTCCCCGGTTGGGCAACCAAGCGCTGAGCTACTTCCAGTTGCACTAGGATTACGGCCAGATTGGGTCTAGGGCTCTCAGTGAGCAGCTTAACTAGCACCGGGCCAGTGATATAGTAGGGCAGATTAGCCGCCACTTTGCGCTGCTGGGTCTTTACGGGAGGAGCCAGTTGCCATAATTCGTCCCAGCTATACTCCAGACAATCGCCCCAGACGAGATGGATATTGCTGAAGTCGGCCGAGTTAGCCGCTAATATGGGCTCCAGTTCCCGATCAGCTTCCACCGCAATGACCCGGCCCGCCCGCCGAGCCAGTTCCACCGTAAGATTACCGCTGCCGGGACCGATCTCCAACACCGTATCCGCCCGGGAGAGCTCGGCTGCGTCGGCCAAGCGCGCCAGAATGCCCTTGTCCAACAAGAAATTCTGGCCCAGGCGCTTCTTCGCTCTAAGGTTATGCTGTCGCAATTGTTCTCGAATTCCGCCGCCCATGCCAGTTCTCCCCTGTCCGTCTTTACCCTAGTATAACCTCGGACAGGGTTAGAAATCAACTTGTCCCGCCGCTTGGTTGCTGCCGAAGCCGACAGCTTTAAGACCGGCGCTACATAACAAAAGACCGAGCAGAGTTTCTGCTCGGTTCCCTGTTTTTCCTTACTTGAGTACGTATACGGTTACTTTCCGGCGGCCCCAGCTCACAGCTTCCTTGTGGGAGTCGACAAAGATGTCGATGCGGTTTCCTTTGATAGCTCCGCCGGTGTCCGCTGCCAGGGCCGGGCCGTAATTCTCCACGTATACCCTGGCGCCCAGCGGGATAACCCTGGGATCTACCGCTACAATACCGCGCTTGGGTTTAATACCTAATGCTGTATGGCTACCGCCCACATCAGTGGGGCAATAGGCAGTGGCCACAGCACTAATAGCCCGACTGTACTGATAGGTGTTTCCTCCCCGGCTAATCGTGCCCATGGTGCCCACCGCTACTATTTCCGAAACCGGTGGCTGAACCACCTGTTCCGATATAACCTCTTCCCGCACCAGTTTTCCGTCTTCCAGGATCTGACGCAACTGACGATGGGCTAAACCTTCCTCACCTTTTTGAACCACCCGGACCTGACCCAGTTCCAAGTTACCATCCTGCCGTCGCTGGACCGTAAAAGGTACCTTAACTTGGTCCTTAGTCTCTCTTTCCTCCACTTTCACCAGGGTAATCTTCTGACCGCTGGTAATAGGTGTGTCGACAGCAGGATCCAACCGGTCTTTTTCATCTACTGTTACGCCCCAACCAACCAGCGCCTTGCCCACCGTTGGTTGAGCCGTCTTTACCTCCATGGGAGTACCGCCCACAACCAAGGTTACTGGAACAGCCCGCCGTATGTTCACCGTCATGGTCCGTTCCAGCTTGGTATCACAGCTAGGTTCCACTAAGTCTTCCAGAGCCAGTTCGATACCTTGTTGTTCCAGTAGAGTGCCTACTGTTGCCCGCATAGTTCGCACCGTGCAGGGCACGCCGTCTACAACCAGGGTAATCTCTTTTCGCGCATCAACATAGCCAACCAAAAGCAGCGAGAAAAGCAACGCCACCACGATGATGATCTGTGACCGTCGTGATAACTTACCCAGTTGCCGGACGGTATGTTCCGGCATGCCTGGAACCTCCTCTCCTTAAACTGACATCTTTTCTATTGTATGTCACTTATTCTAAAGGATTCCCGGCTTAAAGTCAAATAAACAGAGGCCCTATTTCCTATAAGAAGAGGAGATAATGGCCCCAACAATGCTATGACCAGGCCCTAGGCCCTTGATATGCTAGAAGAAGCCAATACGGCAGCTAACTAGATTTCTTGCTTTCCTTGCTTCTTTTCATGACTTCTTTGAGTACATCGAGCACCTGTTCACTGTTCGCTCGTTCTTCCAGGTACTTGAGATCCATGTTATTTCCGTGAATAGCATAGAGTCGAGCCGCCCACTCGCCATCACTTAGCGATTTCCAGAATTTATAAGCTGCCAGTCGATCAATCAACAAGTCTTCGGGGGAAATTATCTGAACCAATACCCCATGTACGTCGATCGACGTAACTTTTTCGTAAGATCCTGCGAGTTTGGTGTCTGGGATCTCTATGCTGACATCTAGATCTTCATGATACCAATGGCGGAAACCAGGCTCATGAGAAAAGCCCAATGTCTCCAGGGCTTCCCCCACTAGATGCCGTTCGTCAGCCACGAGATCAATATCATGCGTTGCATAGTTTCCAAATGTATAGAATTCTAGAGCACCGCCACCGACTAAAATCGGCTTAATATTGTATTTCTGCAGAGCTAGCGTCAAAGCAGCTAAGATGTATAGGGTTCGTTCCGTGGCAAGCTTCTTTTCACTCACCTTCCTTAAAAACCAATCCGGGTTGTTAGCCATTAAGCTTATACCTCCTCGGCCCGATTTGCTCTAGCAGTCCTGATTCGAGAGCCCTGTTCCAACTGGAGATGGCAAGCCGGGTGAGAATACGCTCTTCCCGTGGATCGCGGGGCCTGCGCCCAGGTAAGCGTTGCGGCAGAGCTGCGGCTGCTAACAAGTTGATGCGACGAGCTCGTGGACGAACCTGGCTAATATATTCATCAAGTGTTCCCCAATACCGGGGTTGGTAAGTAGATTCTTTGTCCGGAGTCATGGGGGTTTACCTCCTTAGATAACTGCTCGCCCCTCTTGTAGAACCTTCACTCTTTACCCTATTATACCAATCCGGCCGGTGTTTGAAAATAGCGACAGGTTGTTTTGTTAAAAGACAGAAAATCTGTGAAGGGAAGGGATGGCATGATATAATTGTTAAGGGACAGCCGGGTTGGCAGAGGAGACCGGTAAAAATGAACATTAGGCTGGCGATTAGAGACCAAAGAGGGCTTTCTATTATATGCTTCTCCTTGTTTTCGGCTTGGATGTTATCCTTTCCGTTTGAAGGTCAAATCCTATATGCACTGTTAAAGAAGGCTGACATCAACCAGTCAGCCCTTGTGCTAACAGCTGTCTGTCTTAATTTTGTTGGATTGTTCATTGCCGGTTTTCTGGTAAGAAGGCAAGACGCTGCCAGGGTAACTATGATAGCTTCATTAGTAGTATGTTTGGCGGGAAGCCTTATTTTCTTTCTACCCTTATCAGCTTTGTCGTATATGGCCATTGCCGCTGTGGCTTTGTTTTCCGGTCTGTTTGTAGCCAGTTGGGGATTCTATTTCAAAGCGTATTCTCAGCCGGAGCAAAGGCTGCGAACTGCAGCCGATGTCCTTATTTACTCTAATATCGGCATGATCATAATTAACGTCATCGCAGTTAACGTGTCGGCAACTTTTGCCCTTGGGCTGGCCATACTCTCCCTTCTTGGGGCTCTTTTTGTTACCTTCCGATTAGAAACCGGTTTAGATGAAGGCATAATATATCCGGCCGTATCCCCTAAAGATGTTTCCACTATGTCTCAACCCTTTATTCTGTTGTCTTTATTTATTCTGGTCATCACCATAAATTCGGGCTTGATGTATCAGGTTGTGAATCCGGCTTTTGCCCATTATGAATTTCTGGCCAGCTATTACTGGGCAATACCTTATGTTGCTGCCTTACTGGTGGTCAGGAGCTTGCCGGCCGAGATCAAAAGAGCCTACATTCTCTATGTGGCCTTAATCATGATCGGTCTTTCTTACATCTTGTTCATGCAGCTGGATCGGTCCGTAATCAGCTATCTGATCATAGACACTCTCATGCTAGGCGCCTTCGGCGTCTGTGATTTGTTTTGGTGGAGTATCTTAAGTGGCGTCATGGATTACTGGCATAATCCGGCCCAAGTACTGGGCGTGGGCCTGTCCATGAACGTGTTAGGCATATTCCTGGGGGGTATCATCGGCAGCCAGATACAGTCAGCCCAAGGAGGGCACCAGCAGGCATCAGTAATGGCCTTGGTGGTAATCTTTGCAGTAATGATCCTGCTGCCATTACTCAACTTCCAGCTTACAAACCTGCTTAGAAACCACACCTTTCTTATTCAACTTGACGGTAGACCGGAAAACAAGCGATCCAGAGCCCTATCAGACTTTAAGCATATCAAGCAACTAACAGCCCGAGAAGCGGAGGTGGTCAAGCTTTTACTTCAGGGTTACACTTATAAAGCTATTGCGGAAAGTCTGTTTATCAGCGAAAACACCATGAAATTCCATGTGAAGAATATTTATCATAAGCTTAACGTTAACAACAAGATGGAACTGATTAAACTGTTTGCGGACAACAGAATCAACAGCTTAGACTGAAGAAAGCCTGCGCTAACAACAAGTCGCAGGCTCTTGTTTTTGCCCTCACTGGCCCCTACCTACCCCTTTTGGGTGGGGCATTTTTTGTTAAACTACCCCTTTTGGGTGTTTTAGAATGCAGTAGTAGCAGCTATATTTAGGTGGATGAGGCTTATCAGATATTCTTGGATAGTCAACCCGCGACAATTCTTCGGTTTTCACTGAGAATAGATGTGGGAGTGAGGTCAACATGCAATACTTCATAGTAGGAAGTTTGCTATCTATTGTTATTGTGGTCGCTGGCTGGCTTACTTGCTTCTATGATCGGATGACTAACATAAAAATCCGAGTAGATACAAATCGGGCTCACCTATACATGGAGTACCAAGAAACAAACGATCTGATCCAAGATCTGGCCCAAATAGTGTCAAATCATACTAACCAGGTACAGAGTATACAACCGCAGGCCGCTGTGCCAACTTTCCACTTTACAGATGAACTATTGACCGACGTTACCCAATCTTTTTGGGAGCAAAACATACGCCTAGAAACCCTGCTCTCACTGAGCAATCTGTACCCGGAAATACAAGCTGACCAAGACTTCATTCAAATACAGCAAGAGCTCTACAAGCTCCAGCAACGAACTGGTCTGTATCGCCAATCTTATATCGAGTCCGTACTCACGTATAACAAATTTCTAAGCACATTCCCTAATAATATAGCGGCACTGACCCTAGGAATAAAAGAGCTTTCCCATGACCCGTCTTATGAAAATCCTAACCCGGCTTTAAGATAAGAGCGACTCGGGGCTGACTTGGTTTTTGCCCACATTATTGAGCTGTTCCCTGCGCCCCGGTAGGATTGCGCCCCAATCCTGCCGGGGTGCAGCTCTTGTTAAGAAGAAACCCCGTGAGTAGCCTTATGGTGCTGCCCACTGGGCTTCTTGGTTTCTCTACTTCGGTTACTCACAGGTTAGATCAGCTTGGGAAGGAAAGTCTCGTGTTAGTCTGATCTATGCCGCTGCTCTGATTATGGTTACTGCATAGTACTTTACTGTGGTTCCATCTTCTGCAGTTACCTTGATGTAAGCTACTGTGTCACCTACAGCAAGGGCAAGAGTTGCTGGGTCTTCGACCTCTGTTGTGAAAACTGCATCAGAGTACAGGCTAAAGGTTGCATTGGTGGCTACTGCAATGTCAGCCCGGGCTAAGGTAGCTTTTTCGCTGGCTACGTTTACTGCCCAGATAATTGCATTGCCAGCATCTGCACCTGTCTGTGTCCCGGGATTGCTGTCTGTTTGGCCGGCTACACTGGTCAGGCCCGCATCACTGGATGGGACCACTGGCGCCGACGTTACGACTACTGCTGCAGCTCGGCTCATCTCGGTGGCAACTGTATGAATGCCGGAAGTCGTCTTGGTATTAATCACCGCACAGTAATAATACATCGTTCCTAGCATGGATGTAGGCACGGTATAGGTCGAACCGGTTTCCCCGGGGATAAGGCTACCGTGGTGGTTGCTATCCTTATTATTTTGGAACCATTGGTAAGAAAGGTCTCCGGTGCCGCTTGCCAAAACGGATAGACTGGCATCGCTCCCCTGTCCTGCGCTAATGTCCCCGGGATGGTTTGTTATAATTGGCACTTCGGCATCACTCTGATTGGCTCCGTCACCGACACCGTTTAGCAGTGGATAGCCGTCATTCATATTGGAAACTCCGATCCAGGGCTTTAGTTCACTGTTGTTCAAACTGCGAACATTGCTATTCAGTATGGCTACAAAGGTGCCGGACCTCATTTCCTCCGTGTTAACGGGAAAGACTGGATTAGTTTTTCCGTAGCCATCGCTTATAGTGGCACTGCCGTACCCCACCAAGTTACCGACAGTCGTTCCGCTCAGATTTCCTGTGGCATAAGCATTGATGATAGCGGATTCATTACTGCATCCGATCAAGCCGCCAACTCTCATGCCGCCTATAACATTACCTGTGGCATAGCAGTTGATAATTTGACTCTGGCCCCAACCTATTAGTCCACCGCTTTTGGCACCACTGCCGGCAACCACATTGCCCACAGCATAGCAGTTTGTTATCGAATTGTTGGATGGCTCTGTAAATCCCGTTAATCCGCCTGCAGAGCAGTTACTACTTCCCACCGTTACACTGCCTGTAGTACAGCAATCTAATAGAGAAGCCTTGTACATATGTCCCACCAGGCCACCCAAATAGCTTCCATCCCCACCTGTTACGCTACCCGCGGCTTGACTATCTTTTACTGCCGAGATTTGCAACCACCCTACCAATCCTCCGCTTTTAACCGGAGTTCCGGTGGTGGTTATGTTTCCAGCAGCTTGGCAATTAATAATGGAAGTATTAGAGGCACGGGCCGCCAGTGCACCTGCACATGTGTTTGCACTGCTCGATGAAGAGTTAATATTAACCCCGGTCAAGGTAACATTTTTTATCGTCGCTAAATTAGCAAAGCCAAATAGGCCAGTGTACTGAAGCTGAGAACCGCTGCCTACCGTACCTATAATCAGCCCGGAAATGGTCTTGCCATTTCCGTCGAAGGTTGCGTAAAAAGCATTGGTACTGCTCCCAATAGGTACCCAAGAATGAGCGGATAAATCGATATCGTTTGCCAGTACAAACGCTTTCCCATCAAAGTTCGTGCCCTTGTTTACATTGACGGCCAACCAGGCCAGCTCCGCCGCGTTGCGGATGGTATAAGTTGAACCTGATAAAGGTGGGGTGGTTGGGGAAAAATTGCCGGGATCGGTCCAGTAGCCCAGTCCCGCAGCTAAAACTTGCGTCGTATACGGGCTTTTTTGGGCTGTCCCAGGAGTTGCTCCGCTAGTGGCAACTGGTGTTACCTCAAAACAGATATATTTTCCCAGATCAGATTCGGTTGAAGTATAAGTTACTGCTGTGGCTCCGGGAATTGCTTTCTCGCCGGCACCGTTAGCAGCATCGGCCCGATACCATTTAAAAAGTGAAACACCTTCAGGGTCGCTATCGGAATCGAAATACGTATAACTACCGGTTAGAGTCTGCCCGACCAGAACCGTGCCTATGACGGCTACATTTGTGGCGATTGGCACTTCATTCGCTATAACCGTGACGGCAGCAGTTTGGCTCGTTGTCGTGGCCGTCTGAACTTTAGTGGCTCTGCTATCAGTATTGGTAACCACACAGTAGTAGTAAATCGTACCGACGACACCAGTCGGAGCCTTATAAGTTAAGTCCGTGGCGCCGCTGATTAATGTACCGTCAGTGTTGCTGTCATAGGTATTGCTGTACCACCTGTATGATAAAATGCCACTGTTTATCATAGCAGTTACGGACAGTCTTGCTTCGTTATTAACACTTACTGTTTTACCTACGGGGTCGGCAGTTATTTTCGGGACTTCCGCATTCTCGTGGGCAATCAGACCGGCGCCCACACCGCCAAGAAGCGGATAGTTATCATTTCTACCAGCTATTAATAGCCATTGTTTTAGAGCTGAGTCCTTTAAAGCCTCCGCACTTAGCGTCAAGACAAAGGTGCCAGCCTGCATTTCTTCAGAAGACATTGATGTGGTATCATCCGCACCGGAACCTACTCCTTTTTTAGGAGCTTGTGGAACGGAGTTTATCGTTTGAACTGCGTCGCTGTTCCAGTAACCAGTTGTTATAGCGATATTGCCGGGGTTATCTCCTACCAATCCGCCCACCTTGGATGATAAGCCCCCGGCTACATCTCCCGTCACATAGCAATTGCTTATGGTGCTATTCACCAGTGTCTGCCCCACTAGGCCACCCAGATAGCATTGTTTCCCGTCTGTTGACACATCGGCTGTGGCAAAGCTGTTTCTTATTGAGGCGCCGTTTAAGGTCTTCCCCGTCAGCCCGCCTACAAATGCTGTATTACCGGTGCTTTGCAGAATACCTGTGGCATAGCAGTTGCAGATATTTGCCTGCATCCCGGAAACCCCTGTTAACCCACCGACATTGCCGTTACTGTAAGAAGAATAGACAGCAACATTTTCCAGGGCGATGTTGTTTAATGTGCCCTTCGCAGTCCAGCCAAATAAACCAGCGTTCATGTAAGATGTATTCGGGCTGGACGCTGAGCCGATCTGTAGATTCGAAATGGCGTAACCGTTCCCATCAAAGCTTCCTCCGCTGTCGCCAAAGCAATAGGTTGCATTTAGCCCGATGGGAGTCCACCCATGCCCGCCCAAATTGATATTGGCCATCAGCTTATAATGTTTGTTTCTATATGTGGCATTCGTAGTGGTATCATTGATTACTTGAGCCAAATAGGCAAGCTCGGGGCCAGTGGCAATCTGGTAAGGATCAGCCGCCGTCCCGCTGCCTCCAGCAAATGAAGAAGCTGTTGTTCCATCCCATGAAGTGGTGTCAGGTGCAACTAGTTGATCGTATGTTACTGTAAAGGATAATGTTTTTCCCTCTACTAACACACCTTGACCTTCTGCATAGCTTACTGTTCCACCTGCTACTGTTATCTTATCTGCAGTTAATCCAGTAAAGGTGTAACCTATTTTTGCTGTAAGGGTAATTACTGCTACCGGAATATCATCAGCTACCCAGTCTGCTCCAGCTGCTCCGCTCCATTCGGTTTTTGTATGAGTGTAATGTGCGGTGTCTTCAACAGTTGCCTCCGGAACACTCGCTACTGCATCATCAATTCCCGGCGATGCTAAAGTTGCTGTTACTGTTTCGATTACTTCATCAGCTGGGGTTGTGTCGCTAATTGTTATGGTTAAGCTGGCTGCCTCACCTTTGTCAAACTCGATGCTTAAAGCTAACTCCCCAACATCTTGCGCTGCCAAGTATTTTTTTTATGGTTAAGGTGGTACCATCTACTACGTAGTCGGTATTGGCATCCAGGGCGGTTCCATCCTTCTTAATCGCTGTTACGCTGGTTGCCGAGTTCCAGGTGATGGTAGTGGTTACATCGGCCTGGGCTTCCGCTTTCTTGTCAAAGCTTCCAGTTGTCGGGTCGATGGTTGCGCTGGTTGCTGATGCTGCTGTGGTTATTTCAATGGTTGCTACGTCGGAAATGTTATTAGCCGCATCTTCTACCACTACATACGCTTTGTATGTGGTTGATGCTGTCAGACTGGTCACGTCTATAGTATTGGCTGCTGCTGACGCTGCTCCTGTACCTTTGGCTACTGCGTCACCCTGGGCTTTAACGGTGGCTTTATCCGGAGCCGCATCTGCTGCTGCATAAACCAAATAATAGTAGGTTCCTGCTTCGTCAGATGTAAAGTTCAAGGTGGCAGTTGTATCGGTTATTGCACTGGCACTGGCTGCACTTAATACCGGTGCTGTAGTGTCTACATCCGCCGGTACTGCTCCCACAGTCACGGTAATGGTTACATTGCCGGTGCTGTCTGCTATACCGTCATTGGCTTTCACCACGATAGTTACGGTCTTTGATGCTTGTGCCGCTGCCGGGGTATAGGTAATGTTGTTTCCAACGATACTTACATCGCTGGATACATCGGTTGAATCTCCGTCCGCTGCTGATACCACTTCGTAAGTCAGGGCATCACTATCTGCATCTTCAAACCAGCCTGACATATCTGCGGTGTATGCTACTGCCGCTGGATTGCCACTGGCTGCTGCCGGGGTGGCATTGCCGGTCTGTGTACCTTGCCCAGCTTTTACTGTCGGGGCATTTTTAGCTGGTTTCGCAGCATAGGTTACGGTCTTCGTTGCTACTTCGGAATCTGTTAAACCTGCTTTTATACCAATTACTTTGATAGTAATGGTTGCTGCTTCATCCTGATTCGGAGCAGTTAAGGTTACGATGTTAGTATATTGAGTTGATCCGCTTGTCGGAGTGCTTCCATCCAACGTGTAGTAGAATGTTACGCCGCCTACTGCTTCCACTGATAAGGTTACGCCTGCTTCCCGGTTATCTGCGCTGTCTTTGCTTACGCTAACTACCGGGGTTGCTACCTGCTCTGGTGCTACAGTCGCTGCGAAGGTAATTGTTACTTCGCCTGAATCAGCAGCATTGGTTACAGCTGCTCCGGTGTAGGTGAAGCTATCCTGCGCAACTCCTGTTAAGGTATAGCCAGATTTTGCTGTCAAAGTTACCTTTGCTACATATACCGTTGATGCTGCAAAGTTTCCTGATACAGATGCTGTTCCATCTGATTCAAACCACGCAATTGTTCCGCTGTACTGGGTTGCATCTATGGCTGTTGTATTTGGTGCTGCATCTTTTACAGGTGCTGTTACCAATGTATCTAATGCTAATGCAGTTACTACTGCTGAACCTACTACCTTTGTCCACACGCCATTGTATGTGTCAGCAGTATAAGTGCCTGCGCCCCCTTCTGTATATGCAACTTTGAAATTACTAGAAAATTCACCTAGTAAGTTTTCTCCTATTATTACGCCGGCTCTTTCCATGGTTATGCTCGTTAGGTTTTCGCAACAATAAAACGCATAATCTCCTATTGTAGCCACGCTATTGGGGATTGTGATGCTCGCTAGACCAGTGCAACGAGAAAACGCACTATTTCCTATGCTTTTCACGATTGATGTCTCTTGGAATGTTACGCTCGTTAGTTTTTTGCAACAATAAAACGCATTATTTCCTATGGTAGTCACGCTATTGGGAATTGTTATGCTCGTTAGACCAGTGCAACGACAAAACGCATAAGCTCCTATGGTAGTTACGCTATTGGGGATTGTGATGCTCGCTAGACCAGTGCAACCACAAAACGCATAATCTCCTATGGTAGCCACGCTATTGGGGATTGTGATGCTCGTTAGGCCTGTGCATCCATAAAACGCCTCATCTCCTATGGTAGCTACTTTAGATGTCTCTTGGAATGTTACGCTGGTCAGACCAGTACACTCTGCAAAAGCTTCCT
>DURJ01000136.1 GCA_012837285.1 Bacillota bacterium | reverse complement strand
GCAAGGCATTAAGGTCACCCCCGGCCAGACGTAAAACCATGCGCAACGGACAGCCGAGAAATACCAACGCACCTAACATAACGAAGAAACTGAGAACGAACCTCAGTAGCGGTGACGAGCCCCCGGGCCCTAAACTCGCCGCTTGTTGTAGCCACAAGAAAAGAACCTAGAAAAAGCCCGGTACCTCCGGTCGCATGTACTGTACCACCTCAGCCCGATGCATTCCTAAAGCGCCGGCGATGTCACGAATAAACAGGCAACACAAATGCCCATGTTGGCTGGATTAACGGGCTTCATTAATAATACACTAAGAGCACCGACCACTGCTCCAGTTGCTAAAACAACCCTTTTTTGATTCATCAAACATTTCCCCCTTTCGCTCGCCCGATTTCGCCGAAATGCCCAGCTGGCGCCAGTGGGAAGTGTTAGGTAAAGCAGCGGTAAAAGTTATGGAACCTTATGAGGCCTTGGCTTATAGTCCCGAGGAAGTAGCCGATGCAATACAGCGAGAGGGCAACTTTTTGCGCTACATATTAACTAAAGAAAACGGTGGAGTATTTAGGCACCACCGTCTAGTAGGGGGTACGTAAGAAGTACAGGAAGCTGCTAAGGAGCCTCTTCGGAGGCTGCTTTTTGTTTTTGGTGTAGGCCTTCCCAGATGTCTTTGGCCTTCACTGGCCGTGGGGACGGTTCTTATGGCTGTTCAACACAGCAAAATAGCTTTTAAGGGCAGCGGCTACATACAGGAGTAAAGACGAGCCGGGAGTCCGGAAGGCGGCATTCTCGGAGGTGAGAGTCCTACCCCGGAGCGGCCGCAAGATCTATTCTTGCGGGTCTGCCAGCACTTGTTTGAGAACGGTAAGAACCTGGATGAAGTAGATGTCCTCACGCCGCATATGATCGACCAGCCGGGGCCAGAAGTTGGTCTGTCGACCGGGAATGGTGCAGCTAGAAACCTCATCGAACAAACGGGCCAGAAATTGTGCGTGTTGTTGAATTAGCTCCAGGCTGGTATCGATGAAACGGGCCGGGTTAGTCTTGGCTGTAAAGCCAGCAAGCACGGCATCGTGCAGCCGGTGCAGACGCTGTTCCCAACGCAGGGTCTCTCGGCGGTAGGACTCTTGTTCGGGACGGAAGCCCAGGGCCAATACCCCCATGTGCTCGAAAGCAATGCGTGACCAGAACAGCAGTTCTTCGTATGCAATCTCTTCTAACTCTTGGGGTAAGTGGGGGATAAAGACCTGAGGGGCAGTGGAAGCAATGCCTGGCATGGGCAGTCCTAGTTGTTCGCGCGTGGGACGGGGTTCCCCTTTGATTCGGGCCAGGATACCGGAAAAGAAAATGGCTTCACGGCGGATATGATCGATTAATCCCGCGGAGAGTATGGAGAGTATTCGGCAGGCTTCGATGCCGGCAGCAATGCTGCCCTTAAAGGCGATGAATTGCCCTACCAGTTCTTGCAGGGCGAAAAGAAATTCCGGGCTCGGCTCCGGCTGAACTTCGTTTTGTTGTTGAAAGACAGCAAAGCTCCGGGCAAAGTCGTTAGCGATCTGAAATGCTTCTTCCTCGGTAGGGTCAAAGCCGTTGCGCATGAAGCGACTGTGGTCGACCATTATTCCTAACCAGAAGCTGAGTTCCTGCCGAAGCGATAGCCCCTGCCAGCTTGTATTTTCTGGTCTAAGAGTCACCATAACACCCCCTTAGATAATATGCTGTAGTAGTTTATGCGAGAGGAGTGCCGGTGTTGAAACCACCAACACGACCTTTCCGGGATGGATAGTCAGTATATATAGTAGATGCTAGTTCAAATTACCAGCAGGGGTGATGTTATGCTGCCGATAACGAAGAAACTGATCCGGTACAACTTCTCCAGCCGGAGTAGGCAGAAGATATTGTACGTAGTTATCCACGACACTGGCAATCCGCGGGCAGATGCTAATGCCGAGGCCCACTTTCGCTATTTTAACGGTGGCAATAGAGGTTCCTCGGCCCACTACTTTGTGGATGACCGCACTATTGTTCAGACTGTGGCAGACGAAAACGCTTCTTGGCACTGTGGTGATGGGCGGGGTAGATACGGTATTACTAATGAAAACTCTATTGGAGTGGAAATATGCCTCAACGCCGATGGCGAATTTGACCAAGCTGTGGTGAATACTTTGGATCTTACGCAGCACCTGATGGAAAGACATTCAATCCCCATAGACAGAGTGGTGCGGCATTTTGATGCCAGCCGCACGATCTGCCCTAGAACCATGAGCGCCAATGACTGGGCTAGGTGGTGGGACTTCAAACGGACTTTGGCTGAAATGACAGACGAAGAGTTGAAACAGGCTGTACTGGTTTTTGAGCAAAACGGACTAATTGACTCTCCCGAGTATTGGCTGGAAAATGCACGGCGGGGAAAAACGATCAACGGGGAATATGCCGGCATCTTGATCAAGAGGGTTGCCGCCTTTATATCTGAGGCAGCCGGAGAGAATATGTAGATAGGAAGATCCTTCACTTCGCAAGATCCTTCACTTCGTTCAGGATGGACAATAAGGGGCTTTTGCGGCTATCTCGGACGCTTGGACGGTTTCCGTGGTTGGCTCGGCTGGTAAGCAAACATCCGGGGAGCCCTCAGTGAATGAGCTGAGGGTTCCCCGGATATTGTTTTTATGGGCACTAGCATTTTGGGAGGAATAATTGCCGCTGGAGCGAACTAAATGATAGGGAGCGGCCCGAGTGGACCGAGGGTACTAGGCCGAGCGAAGTTGAGTTGGACCTGATCGAAGGTATGAAGAGAAGCCCATTTTAAATAGAGAGGAAGAGATAAGACATGAAACGTTTGATTGAAGCGATCTTAAAGCTGGTTCAGGGACTGTCTGAAGCAGTTTTGCGTTTCCCGTGGACGGTATTGTGTTTACTTTGTACCACGGCCTTGACCTGCTACATGATTTCTCTACATAGGAGCCCCGATTTGATTATCCAGAAGCTGATGTTTGTCTTTTTGTTAGGTTCTTTC
>DURJ01000135.1 GCA_012837285.1 Bacillota bacterium | reverse complement strand
TAACAATATGGCGCTGATACGCCTGTTTTTTCGTTGGCAGGAATAAACCCCAGCTTTGTGGTAAAACCTTTCTCCCTTAATGGAACCCTGACAAAAATAATCTCAAGCTCCTTAGCCACGATCATTTTTTTAATACGCTGGGCATACCACCAGTCACCGACGCCAACCCGATTTTTACTCATAATCGTTCCAATGAGTTTTGCCAGTTTGAAGTCGCCCTGAGTGAAGTAGTATTACGCTATTTTGCTCCCTTTTTCTGCACCGTATAATTGTTGTACGCTGATGCCTATGGGAACAATTGTATTCAAAAAGGCTCTGACGATTGCCCGTCCTACGCGCAGATACTGAAGTCCTTTTCCAGTTGACACAGCTCTTACCTTAGAACAATCTCATCCGGAAAAGCAATCCTTCGGGAAATGTTCCACATTTTATCTATATAGGCAGTGGTATAGGCCTGTTCAATATAATGATAATAATATGCCGCCTTTTCGGACAACCGGTATTGGCCTTTTTCATTGTGGATCAAGCCCATTTGTTCTAAAGCCCAAAGCTCAAAGCCAAACATTTTTTTGAGCGGAACACCCACTATAGCTTCAAATTTATCGGGAGAAATACTCATGGAGTAGGCGCTCCAAAATAGGAAATATACCGCCCTCTGCCGTTCGGTAAATTCCAGAGTTAAGGAGGTAGGCAATTGCTTGGACTCTACCCGCTTTATGTATCCCTCGATGGAAAAGGTATTTATTTTGAAGCTGCTTTGCAGTAATGTAGTAGCAGATACTCCAAAGCCTAAGAAGTTATCTCTCGTAATAGAAGAATATTTCTTCGTCCCGGGATTTGCAAAGGTCCAAACAGAGGTTCTATCTTGTCCTATGCTCCGGCAATGAGCAGTAAGAGCCTGCAGCATCCGTTTTTTGCTCTTTTGAGATAAAGGTTTATAATTATTATCTGCAAAAGTAAAGTCAATGAAAGGGTAAGTGGAAATCTGAGTTGCCCCACACTGGAAAGCTGTATTTATGTCTTCTATTAATATTTCATCGGTTTGTCCAGGGATGCCAAAAATTAAGTCGACGTCTACAACATCAAAATCAGCCTTTCTTGCAAGTTTAAGCCTATCAATAAAGGAATGGCCACATCGTCCCAGTTTGCGAAGACAATCACTGTGAAACGACTGTATTCCCACACTCACCATAGTGACGCCTGCTAGTTTAAGCTTCTCTAGGTTTCCCTCGTTGATATCATCTGGGTGCAGTTCCACACCTATGCCATCAGTAATGTCGAAGTATCGCTTTAATTTATTAATAATGTCTGCCAAATCATCGATCATTAAGGCCGGTGTACCTCCGCCAAAATATAGGCTTGACGCCCTCTTTTTATTCTTTATATATTGTCCTACCAAATCAATTTCCTTTAATAAAGCTGTTTTGTACCTAGCGGCTGTTTCACTATTGTAGACTACCTTGCAGTAAGGGCAAAAACTACACAATGACCTACAGAAAGGGATGTGCACATATAGCCCTAAATCTTGTAGATTCTCAAAAGGCAGCCGATTTCTATACTTACCCTTAAAGCAAAATGGCTTAAAAGAACGCGTTAAATACATTCGCATAATGTTTGTAAGCAGCATGATATACTCCTTATTGGGTCTTCCTGGAACCAAGCCGCCAAACCCACGGCAGAAATACAAGGTAACCGGCAAGGCCATGATCATCTACTTATCTATTTCCATTCCGTCAGGGCTAGCGCATGGTACTTAACATTAGCCGCCCGGGGTAAGCCTTTTGCCGGCGCGCTGGAACCGCTGGGCCAATGCTTGGCCAAAGTTGGCTATGGCCAGCCCAAAAAGTATGACTAGGCCTCCTAACCATTGCACCTTAGTAAGTTGCTCGGCTAGGACAATTTGAGCCGTAATCAGGCCGGTTACTGGAACGAGCAAAGATAAAGGTGCCACTTTGCTGGCCGGATACTTAGACAGCAAATTGCTCCAGGCCCCAAAACCAAACAGGGTGGCCCCAACCACCAGGTAGACTACGGCAAATATGGATTGAGCGTTTAGGCTGCTCAGGGCCCGCCACAAGGTTTCGGGAGTATTTAGCATCAAGGCCAGGGCTAATAAAGGTAGTGGAGGCACCAGGCTGGACCATACCAGCAGGCTTAAGCCATTTAATTGCTCTCCCCGGGACGCGGCTCGATCCGCGGCCAGCCTGACAATTATGTTGGACAGCCCCCAGAAAGCCGCGCCAGAGGCAGTCAAAAGTAAAGCTGCGGGCGGAATAGATGTCAGCGCATCTACCCCTGAGTTGCTCCCTACTAAATAAAGCCCTACAGAGGCCACTACCAGGCCCACTACTTGTTCCGGTCTCATGACTTCCCGAAGGAACACCACCCCCAAAAGAAGGGTAAAGAAGGCCTGAGACTGCATAACCACCGAGGCAATGCCCGCCGGCATTCCAATTTCCATGGCGTAAAACAAACAGGCAAACTGCCCCACGCCAACAGTTAACCCATAAGCGAGACAATAATACCATTCTACGTTGGGTCGCTTGATAAAGGCTATTGCTGGCAGAGCTGTAAAGGTGTAGCGTAGGGCCACTAATAACATAGACGGCACGCCAGCCAGCCCTAATTTGATCACGGTAAAATTAGCGCCCCACACAGTTACCACCAACAGTGCCAGGATAAGGTCTTTTCTGCGCATGATTATCCCCCTCGGCGATAGCATGAGTTTGCAAGGCCGCTTCCACAGCCATAGCGATGGAAGCGGTCGGGAACCAAGGCTCAGCGAGAACCGATCCAATAACAACCGGCGGCAATAACGCCGGACAAATGAAATATGGCTTGGAGTTAAGCATCGTAGGGGTGCGTCCAGCCGTTGGGCCGCCCACCAAAAATACGATGGCGCAAATGGCCACGGATATTATAGCTAGCATCTGAATGATCTTTAAAGTCCTGCCAGCATAACCCTTAGGCTTTAGCATGGCAGACTTTTTCATAATGCTCTAGTTTCGCTTTATTGTTTGGGAATAAGCCCCAAGCCTTTTGTACTCTCCTTACCATCATCGGATTTTAGCCAACCAATGACACGTCTAGCGCTGTGGCCTACGGGTAAGTCCCTTCGTACAACGGCATAATAGGCATCGGCAAGAGGATATGAGCCATCCGCTATGCTTTCTTCGAAGGGGACTACACCTTCAAATGCGAGCATCTTTAACTTCTCGTCAATCCCTGTGATTTCTCCCATGTTTTTTAAGTAAGCGTACAGAGTATATCCAAGGGCACGGTTTTCTCATCATTATTCTCTCCTCGCACAATGCAAATTCTAATGGGTATTAAACTTGTTGTGCTTATTGGTCAGCATATATACATAGTGCAAGCTGTCACCCCTTAATGATGGTTCGCCCCACTCAGGATGACAGAAAAAGGCTCCTTTATTTCATTCAGAATGAGAAAATGCATAGTATAGACCACTACCTCTTTAAGATTCACGGCTGCGCTCAGAATAACAAAAAAGCCTCTCCATTACATTTGGGATGGCAAAAAATATCCCACAAAGAATAAATCCTTAATACTAATTATCTATTTCACCCCTGCGTAGTTTTCTCGTTGCGCTTTACCAGCCTCATTTTTAAAACTTATTACTCGCATTTGCGGCCGCATCTATCTTGTCCGAGCAAAGTGCGACG
>DURJ01000134.1 GCA_012837285.1 Bacillota bacterium | reverse complement strand
ATGGCGATCTCATCGTGAGCGAAAGCGCCCACCTAAAGGCTAACATTCATGGCCGCCATGCCACTGTGGCCGGGGAAATAACCGGCGATGTGGAACTGAGCGGTCGCCTGGAGATTACCCCCACCGGGAAGATCTATGGGCAGATTCAGGTGGCCAGCTTAGCCGTTAGCGACGGCGGCTTTTTTACTGGCAATTGCTCCATGAAAGATCCTCAAGGCCGCCCCGGGGCCAAGACAAAAGCGGATCCCAAGCAGGAACAACCAAATAAGTCCCCACGTCCCCACCCCTAACAGCTAATTGAGAGGGTTATCTTTCCGGTTGACACTGTCCCTGAACACAGGTACCATGCAAGTAGTGGGAATATTACTGTTGTTATACGAATAAGGGGCTGGCTTGACGTGGCCGGGCTAAGCTTTGATACTGTCTCTCAGGTTAGGCCCAACAATACAGGCCGGGTTTGCCCAGGCCTTTTCTGCTCTTTTAGGAAGGTTGTCCCAGGAGGAGTGTAGGACTGTGCGCATTGTCGATCATCCGCTGCTGGAGCTTAAATCCAAGCTGAAACCAGTTGTCATCGAAGTAGACGGAAAAAAGATCTGGGCCCACGAAGGAGAGCCCATTGCAGCCGCCTTAATGGCACACGGCCTTCGTGTCTGCCGCACCACCAGAAGGCGCCAAGAGCCGCGAGGAGTGTTCTGCGGGATCGGGCGCTGTACCGATTGTGTGATGACGGTGGATGGCAGGCCCAATGTGCGCACCTGTATCACGCCGGTGAAGGCAGGCATGAAGGTAACCACACAAAGGGGGCTCGGTCAGTGGCCCATCTCTCATTAAACGGGGTAGCGGTGGTTGGAGGCGGCCCGGCTGGGCTCATGTCTGCCCTTACCATTGCTCGCTCCGGGGCTCAGGTGGTTCTCATTGATGAAAACGACCAGCCGGGGGGTCAATTATGTAAGCAAATTCACAAGTTCTTTGGCTCTAAAGATCACCGCGCCGGGGTGCGCGGTTACCGTATTGCCACCGAGCTGCTTGAAGACTGCGCGGCGGCGGGGGTGGAAATACTCACCGATACAGTGGTCTTTTCCATCCAGGACTGTACCTTAGGCTTGGCCCACAGGGACGATTGTTTTTACCTTAAGGCCCAAGCTATTATTTTGGCAACCGGAGCCAGCGAAAACCCCCTGGCTTTTCCGGGTTCCACTCTGCCAGGCGTGATGGGGGCCGGAGCGGCCCAGACCTTTGTCAATCTTCACCGTGTTTTGCCGGGCCGGCGGGTATTAATGGTGGGTGGGGGCAATGTGGGCCTTATTGTCTCCTACCAACTACTTCAAGCCGGAGCTCAAGTTGTCGGTGTGGTGGAGGCGCTACCTCGCTTAAGCGGCTACCAGGTGCACGCAGCTAAGATCAAACGGGCCGGAGTGCCTATCTGGACGGGTCATACTGTACTGGAGGCGAACGGTGACCAAGAGGTGCAGGAAGTCACAGTGGCCGCAGTGGACGATCATTTTCAGCCGTTACCGGGGAGTGAGCGTACCCTGGCTGTAGATACCATCTGCTTGGCTGTAGGACTGACACCCCTGGCCGAACTGGCCTGGCAGGCCGGTTGCCGCTTTTTTTACCAAAGCGCCTTAGGCGGGCAGGTGCCGCTTCATTCTGTTAACATGGAGAGCACGGTACCGCATATTTATGTCGCCGGTGACATGGCCGGTGTGGAAGAAGCCTCTACGGCTTTAGAAGAAGGTACGATTGCCGGTTTGGCGGCGGCCACGGCCATGGGTTGCTCGGTGCCTCAAGCTGAGTTGGAGGCGGCTCAGGAACGTTTGGCCTCCCTACGCCGCGGACCTTTTGGCGACCTGCGCCAGCGGGCCAAGAGTGAGCTGATAAAGAGGTGGACAGATTGTCACCCAGGCGAATAGCTGTAATCGAATGTCCGGAGGAAATACCGTGCAACCCTTGTGAGACAGTCTGTCCGCAGGGTGCGATCCAGGTGGGGAATCCCATCACTAGCCGGCCACGCTTGGATACCAGGCACTGTATTGGCTGTGGCGCCTGCGTAGCTGCCTGTCCGGGGTTGGCTATTTTTCTGGTTAGTAGCGACAACAACGGGCCTGATGAAGTTACATTTCCCTATGAATTTCTCCCTCGGCCCGAACCGGGGGAATCGGTAACGGCAGTCAACAGAGACGGCGAAAGCTTGGGCCCGGCCTGGGTAAAGGCCTGTTGGCAGCCTCAAGGTGCTGATGGCACCTACTTAGTCACCATTACATTACCTGTCGGCTTAGCCACGAAAGCGCGAGGCATAAGGAGGCCTAGCCATGACCGATGATGAGGTAGTTATTTGCCGCTGCGAAGAAGTAACCAAAGGAGAAATTCGGCGGGCCATCGAGGCCGGAGCTCGAACTCCGCAGGCGGTAAAACGATTCACCCGGGCTGGTATGGGTCTGTGTCAGGGTCGAAGTTGCCGCCGACTTATCGCCCAGATCATCGCTCAAGAGACCGGTCAAAGCCTGGCCGATATTTGGCCCAGCACCTACCGGCTGCCCACCCGCCCGCTGACGGTGGTGAGCTTAAAGGGGGAACAACGGTGAAGTACACGGCAGAGGTGGCGGTGGTAGGGGGCGGGGTTATCGGTACCGCTGTGGCCTATTATCTGTCCCGCCAAGGGGCCGACGTTCTCCTGTTGGAACAAAACGAACTTGGTTCTGGTACGTCGTCAGCCTGCGATGGTTTCGTCATTATGCAGTCAAAAAACCCCGGTGTTCATCTCCAGTTAGGGCTGGCCTCGGCCCGGATCTATCGTGACTTGACAGCCGAGCTGGACTGGGACCTTGAATATAATCCCTGCGGTGGATTGATTGTGATTGAACGGCCCGACGAGCTGCCGGCCATGGAAACGTTTATGCACAAGCAGCAGGCTATCGGTCTGGATGTACGCCTGATCAGTGGCGAAGAAGCTCGCCGGCTCGAGCCTAATTTAGCCCCCCATGTGGTGGGAGCTACATATAGTGCCCAGGATAGCCAGGTCAATCCGCTCCAGGTGGTGCTGGGTTTTGCCCAGGCTGCGATCCGTCACGGTGCGCGTGTACAGCAGGGTACTCCCGTCCAGTCCCTGGTGCGCAAGAATGGCACCATCGAGAAGGTAGTCATTCCCGGTGGCTGCGTTTATGCCCAGTCATATATACTGTGCACCGGCGTGTTCACCTCAGCTTTATTAGCCCCCCTGGGCCTGGAGCTACCGCTTCGCCCCCGCCGGGGGCAACTGGTGGTGACTGAGCCGGCTCCGTCTTTGGTTCGACATATTTTACTCTGTGCCCGCTACATTGCCGCCAAGTACCACCCGGAGCTTTTGGCCGCCGCCGAAGACGATGCTTTGCGTCTAGGTGTTGGGCTCGCCCTGGAACAAACGGCTGCCGGCACCATACTGGTGGGCAGTACCCGCGAGTTTGTAGACTGGGATACATCTACAACGCTGGAAGGGGTCCGAACCGTTTTGCGCCATGGAGCCCGCATCTTGCCGGCCCTGGACAAACTGCACGTTATCCGCACCTTTGCCGGGCTGCGTCCTTATACCCCGGACGGCCTCCCCTACTTGGGCCTGCTGCCGGGAGTGGATAATCTATATATTGCTGCCGGTCACGAAGGCGATGGCATTGCCCTGGCGCCAATCACAGGTCAGCTACTGGCTGAACTGGTGGTGAGCGGGGAAACGTCGATTTCCCTAACGGAGTTTGCCCCAGATCGCTTTCTCCAAGGGAAAAAACAAGGCGGGAATCCGGTGATTTCACCTTAATGTGGGAACCTTCACTACCTGAATGACGTAGAATTGAAGCAAGGATAGAAAAAGGGGTGAGCTGAAGTGTTAACCGTAATCCTGCCAGTAGTGGTACTGTTTGCCATTATTTTGTTACCGGTGCCCAAAATTGGCGGTGACGCCCGAATCGGGTTGCTGGCGGCAGCTGTGTTGGCGTTTCTGTTCGGGCGGGTGGGAATACCGGCGGCAGCGACGGCGGCTATCGGTGGTATCGACCGGATTGCCTGGGTAATCGGTCTTTCCATCTTTGGCAGTATCTATGCCCAATCACAAGTACGGCTGGGAACCATGGATACGGTGCTCAACATCTTCCGGGCCCTCTTTGGTCGTTCTCCCAAGGGCCTCATAACGGCAGTGGTACTGAGCCTGGTGTTGGCCGGATCCCTCTTGGGCGACGCCATTGCTACCACTACGGTCATCGGTGTGTTGGTGGTCATGTCCTTGGCCGAGCTGGGCTTAGACGGCGAGCAAGTGGGGCTGACCTTACTCTTGGGCGGAATTCTCGGTTCCATTATGCCCCCGATTACGCAATCATTTTTCCTGGCTGCCAGTCTCATCGACACCCCGGTGGATCCAGTGATCGGCATCGGTTACATTACTGTAAGTATTGGGGTGCTAATAGCTCTGGCCACCCTGTGGCGCCACGTCCGGATCAGAGAATTGCCGCCCGAGCTGATCCCTGATCGCTCGGCCGGTCAAATTCTGGTCCAGGAATGGCCACGGCTGGTACCTTTAGCAGTATTGGCAATTATTGTTATCCTGCGTTCGGGTTTCAAGATCGAAGTACTGGAAATCCTCGATCCCTTGCTACCCTTTGGTCAGACACCTATCCTAAAGGCCCTGACTAATCGGATTATTCAGGCCATAATAGTCACCACCATTATAACGCTGGCTTTTCCCCAGGTGCGGCGGCAATTTAAAGCGATTTTTGCCGACGGTATCAAGGCCGTCGCCAAAACAGTCCAGATCCAACTTTGCGCCGGCATTATGCTAGGGGCGTTTTATGCTTCCGGAATGATCGACCAAGTAGTGGCCTTTACCAAAGGACTGACACCGGCCGCCACCACCTTCGGTGGAGCAGTAGCAGTTCTTTTGATGGGAATGCTCACCGGCTCTCAGAGCACCGCCCAAAACACCCTTATTCCTTTCCTGGGACCTATGCTGACGCAAAACTTCGGCGTGAGTGCCACCAAAGCGGCCCTGGGAGCAGCCCATCTGGCCATGGCTGGCCAGTCCATGCCGCCAGTGTGCTTGACCACTTTTGTGGTGGCCGGGTTGGTGGGCGGTATTTTGGCGAAAAAAGTCGACCCGGTGCGTATCATGATCATGGCCTTGCCGGTTACCTTGTATTTTGCTGCCGTGGGTTTGGCGGCCTGGTTTCAGTTGTTCTAACCGCGAGCCGATAAAAGCGGCCAAAAAGGAGAGGTTGCCTAAAATAGGGGTAACCTCTCCTTTGTGTCTCCTTTCACACCATTTCATTATCATAAAACTTATCATCCTGAGGGTTTATCCCGAAGGATCTTAAGATGTTGCCCGACCCGTGCTCACTTCCCGGTTCAAGTCTTTGCTTCCACCGTTCCAGGGCTCGGTTCGGAGTGTGCGTCTAGACCGGCTGCGGATTGTTTGCCGCCGCTGGATCCATTTTCATCCTTTCGCTGGTGCTGCCGCTTGCGGCATAGGATCTACCCCTGAATAGTTACCTCTTTTTTGCAGTTGGCTATGTTACCGCACCTTTGCCTTGAGTAAGGCCACTGTTGCCAGTATAATTAAGGAGCAGCCATCCTTGGCAGTGCTCAGTGTTCAAGGCCGCACCGGACAAAGCTTATTTATTTACGTAGCTTGCGGATGGCGTTAAGTTGGATCGCTACTTCCCAGGGCCGGGGAAGTTCTAATTGCTAAAAACTATTTGCGTTGGCGTGGCCCCCAACGCCTACATTTGCAAGAAGTGCAAGATAGTAGTGGTTGATTACACATCAACAGAAGTTAAATGACCAAAATCCTTAGCTCGTAAAATTTAAGGCATGGTCTGTATACAGTTTCAAGTTGGTCATCCAGCCTGTCCAGCCTGTCCAGAGCGAAGCGTGGGAAGCGAAGCGAAGGATCCATGCCATATATGCACGATGTTATGTTGTTCAAATACATGAGCACAATTTTACTCATTGCGAGGTGGATACAATGAATACCAACAGGAAAATCGCAGTTACCATCATGGTGCTGTCAGTAATACTGGCTGCATGGCTTTATGGAACAGAGTATTATACATCGTCTAATCCCGATAAGATAGAGGATACTTTAACCGCGTATATTTCCGGTGACGACATAAGGACAGGAACGGGTAGTTCGCCCCAGCTTTTTGTCTTTCATGACCTAAAAGCAGAGGTTGTCCAGACCAAGAAAATCGGCAACTCTATGATAGTACTGTTTACCGACGGTAAGCTTGATAACTTCCTCGGCTTAGCACGATTTAAGCGTGGCCTAAACTTTAAGTGGCGTCCCATTGCAGCCAACTACGGACCAGGCGTAGGTGGTAGCAGAGATTTTTCCTTTACCATCGGCAAGAAAAGATATGTGGCAATTTGCGGGGTGAATATTGACCCACGGGTAGAGTATTACGAATATGTTACCACCGATGCTAATCCGGTAGTATTACATTCCAATACCGTAAGTGAGCCCAGCTTCATGGACATCTACGAATTTGAGACAGGCTACTGGCCAACGCTGCGCTTGATTGACTCCAGCGGTAATGATATCGCTCCAGAATTACACAAGCTGCACGACCAAAGCGCTCCCAGCGCAGGTGTTGGCACGGCCGAGCTCTTTATGATAAACGTTTTTTGCGGGCTGATATTGTTTGTAGGCTATATCATAGCGCGGTATTATTGGACTTCAGAACCACAGAGCAAAGAGCAGAAAAAGGATATTTGTATCTGACAAGGGGTGATAAAAACGTTAAGCCGAGCATTAAAATTTGCCATCGGCCCCAGCTTAGGACTAACTATAGGCGGCATAATTATTCCGAGGATTATGTTTGCAAACAGATATAACCAAACATATCCTCCTATGTTAGTACATGCCGGCCTGTATTTTGTTACGGGATATAGTGTGTCTTGTGTAATCTTTCTTTTTATCGAATGGGTCAAATCAAAAATGGAACGTAACCAATGAAATTAGGAAGAAAAAGATGCCACTTTATTGGATAGTGCTTATTCCTGCAATAGTCGTCGCACTTTGCTCGGACAAGATAGATGCGGCCGCAAATGCGAGTAATAAGTTTTAAAAATGAGGCTGGTAAAGCGCAACGAGAAAACTACGCAGGGGTGAAATAGATAATTAGTATTAAGGATTT
>DURJ01000133.1 GCA_012837285.1 Bacillota bacterium | reverse complement strand
TTACTTAACAACGCCCTGCGCTACACTCCGGCTGGCGGAACCATTACCGTGGAAACCGCTTGGGCCGGGGCCGAAGTTCTGACGGTAAGTGTCCGTGACACTGGTACCGGTATTGCACCTTCGGATCTACCTTACATCTTTGAGCGGTTTTACAAAAAGGAAAAAGCCCGCACCCGCTCCAGCGCCGGCACCGGTATCGGTTTGGCCATCGTCAAAGGGTTGGTGGAAGCCCACGGCGGCGAGATCAAAGTAACCAGCCAGTTGGGACAGGGCACTGCTTTTACGTTGACATTACCGTTGGCCGGCTCTCAGACCGAGGGCAGCGCTTGATCCGGCCCACCTGTTACTACAACGCCAAGGGGTGGCAACGGAGTAAAGCATGTTTTGTAGCAGCAGTAGTTAGATTCAAGCAGGAATAACGCGGTTCAAGACGAATATGATACAGGAACGGTAAAACCCGAAGGTAAGAAACGCAGCCCGAAGGCTGCTAAGAAGAGGTAAGTTTATGTTAGTTGTGGTGATCGACGGTTTAGGCGGTGGGATCGGCAGCCAGTTGGTAGGACAGATCAAAGACAATCTCCCCTCTGGCAGCGAAGTGCTGGCCTTGGGGACGAATTCGGCTGCCACGCAAGCCATGATCAAAGCCGGTGCCCAGCGGGGGGCCACCGGCGAGAATGCTATTCGAGTCATGGCCGGGCAGGCCGATGTTATCCTGGGCCCGCTGGGGATTATCATCCCTGATGCTATGATGGGTGAGATCACAGTTACCATGGCTGAAGCCATAGTGGCCAGCCCGGCTAGGAAACTACTCTTGCCTGTAGCTCAGCCTCACGTGGAACTGGTGGGCTTGATGCCCCAACCGCTGGGGGCTCTGATTCGAGCCGCAGGCCAGCGGTTAGCCGAAATGAACCAAGAATAAAGAATAAAGCATGGGACCATGAAGGCCCGGACCGGTTTGAAAACCGGCCGGGCTAAACTATTTTAGGAGGGAGACCATGAAATCACGTTCGTTGGTAATAGCGGCCCTGATGGTGGCTTTGGCAGTTACACTGCCTTTGGCGGCTCATCTCACCAAGGTAGGCGGCCCGATTATTTTGCCTATGCATATCCCCATCTTCCTGGCGGGGTTAATGCTGGAACCGGGCTGGGCGGTGGCAGTGGCAGTGGTATCACCGCTCCTTAGCTTTCTTTTGACTGGCATGCCACCCATGTCCCCGCCCATGCTACCGCTGATGGTGGTGGAGCTGTCTGTGTATGCTTTAACTTTGTCTTTGCTGGTCCGGCGTACCCAGTACAGCATTTTGATCACTTTGCCTGCAGCCATGCTGCTGGGGCGGGTCGGGCTCGGGCTCGCAGCAGCAGTTGTCGGCCCCTTATTCAATTTCCATGTTAATCCCTTGATCTATGTGTACGGAGCCGTGTTAAAAGGCCTTCCCGGAATAGCGTTGCAGTTGCTTATTATCCCGGCACTCTGCCGGGTACCGGCGGTGTCGGCCCAATTAGCTTATAAAGGGGAATGACACCCCGGTACCTCTGCAGTATACTGCATGCAACAAAGTGCAGACATTGCAACAGACTTCAGGAAAATTTGAGTTGTCTAGAGCTATCAGACAGCCAACCGACTAATTTCGCCGCTTCCAACCTATGTCTTCCCCCTGAATTGTTGGCATGAATATTGCAATATATTATTGCTGGCAACGAGGAAAAAGAACCCAACGAAAATTCTCACTGGGAAGGAGGATGGAGCGGGGTTCGAACGGGGTGACAGCGGATTTAAGCTCAGAAATTGTCACCGGGATTGTTGCTGTCAATATATGATGATTTTTCACAAGGGAGGCTGACTGAATGCGTGAAGTGTTAAAAAACATGGCTGACTATGATCATGAACAGATTTTGTTTGGGTATGACAAGGTTTCCGGGCTAAAGTGCATCATTGCCATTCATAACACAACTTTGGGGCCGGCTTTGGGCGGACTGAGAATTTGGCCGTACAAGAGTGAAGACGAAGCTTTATTTGATGTGTTGCGTTTGTCTGTGGGTATGACTTACAAGAACGCGGCCATGGGCTTGGACTTTGGCGGAGCCAAAGCCGTTATGATCCATGATCCCAACGCGGAGAAGCCGGAAGAGTTAATGCGTGCTTTTGGTCGGATGGTGAACAGCTTAGCCGGACGTTATTACACGGCCGAAGACGTAGGCAGCACGTTGGATGACTTAGTTTACGTCAACAAAGAGACCCCGTATGTAGCCGGCCTGCCGGGAACTTCAGGCAACCCGTCACCGGTTACCGGGTGGGGCGTATATAATGCCATGAAGGCTACAGCTAAGCGTCTTTGGGACTGCGATGAGCTAAAAGGTAAAAAAGTGGCGGTCCAGGGCTGCGGCAACGTTGGCTTTGCTTTGATGCAGCATCTACTGGAGGAAGGCGCCGAGGTTTATGCCACCGACATGTTCGAAAACAAGGTCGAGCGGGCGAAAAAGGCCGGGGCCATCCCAGTGGAGATGGACAAGATTTATGATCTCGAGGTCGACATCTTTGCTCCTTGCGCCTTAGGTGCTATTTTGAACGATGACACCATTCCCAGATTGAAAGTCAAGGGTGTTTGCGGTTCGGCCAACAACCAGTTGCTGGAGCCGCGCCATGGTAAAGCTCTGGCGGCCCGGGGCATTTTATATTCGCCTGACTTCATCGTCAACGGCGGCGGCGTGATCAACTGTGGTGAAGAGTTTGCTCCCGGCGGCTATAACCGGGAACAGGCTCTAAAGAGAGCAGCCGGTATTTACGATATTCTGCTCAAGATCTTTGGCATTGCCGACGAGAGAAAGATCGAGCCCTACGAAGCAGCCAACATTTACGCCGAAGAGCGGATCCAAAAAGCGTTGGAACAAAAGAGGATGTATTTCGAGAAGTAAGGCTCCCATTACCCATAAACCAGGACCCTGTGAGCTGAAAGCAGTTCACAGGGTCCTTTCTTATTTCTGCCGGCCCCCGCCAAAACGGCCACCGCCGCCAGGGCCCCGTCTCCAGCCGCCGCCAAGACCGCAGCCTGGACACCGGAAACTATTTTCCTTCAGCCAGTTATAGTGCTCGTCAGCCCGCTCCTTGATGGCAGTGCCTTGTTCAGCGGTTATCTGACCCATCTCTACTCTAACATCGGCGATCTTCTTTTTGATGTCAGTTAGCTGTCTGTACAGCGCTTCCAATTCAGCCAGCTGCGGATCGTTATCTTGGGCCAGAGCAGGCAGCGCTGCCAAAGCCAAGATAACTGCCACCAAACCCAGGGCCAGCCATTTTTTCATACTTAGGACCTCCCTTTATGTTGGTGCCTATAGTATAGCCTCGGCATGTGAACAATCTGTGAAGCTTCGGTGAAGAAAAATTGAAACTGCTTTTTCTTTGGGCTGGTGCTGGAGGAATAAGGAACAGGTAGGAGCAATAGGATAAATAAAGCACAAAAGACACGGTAATGGAGGTGAGGTTGTGCCGGCACGACGCAGGCAGTGGCTGGCTATCGGGGCGGCGGCAGTTGCCTTGCTAATAATGGCGGTTTTTATTTACCGCAGCCATGGCGGGCGGCAGGTGGAAGGGCCGGCACTGCCAGCGCCTGCGGTTCCGGACCTGGCCGGTTTTGTGCCGGCGATCTATGACCTGGATGTAAATCTAGATCCCGTATCTGGTACGGTAACCGGTAGCAGCCAGGTGGAGTATACCAACAACCAAGCGGTACCGCTGCCGGAGCTCTACCTTCATTTGTACCCCAATGCCGCGGTGTTCAGTCAGGATGTTAGGCGGCCGGGACGGCTGGAGGTGACGGCGGTAAGTGTGGAAGGACAGGATGTACTTTTTACCGTCGAGGAGACCCTGCTTAAGGTGACGTTGGAATCAGCTTTGCAGTCCCAGGAGCAGATAAACCTAACCCTTAGTTGGGAGCTTACTGTGCCCGATTATCCGGGACGGTTAGGAGAAAATGACGGTATTATTAGCCTGGGCAATTGGTACCCGATCCTGGCTGTGTACGACGCCGCCGGTTGGCATCTGGATCCGTATTATGATTGGGGGGACCCGTTTTATAGCGAAGTGGGACGCTATCGGGTAAGACTGACTTTACCGCCAAGCTACCAAGCGGTAGCCAGCGGCAATCTGCAGGCGCGGCGCCAGCTGCCCCCACAGAAAAAAGAATTGGTCTGGGAGACCTCTTTAGTACGTGACTTTGCCGTGGCTGTGAGCAGTGAGTATGAGTCCCTGGAACAAAAAGTCGGCCCCACTTTGGTGCGATCGGTGTTCCCACAGGGTGAGCAAGCGGGCGGACGGCAGGCCCTTAAATCCGGCTGTGAGGCTTTAAAGTTTTTCAATGACAATTTCGGCTTTTATCCCTACCACCAGCTAACCCTCGCCGCCACCGGTTTTGATCAGGGTGGGATGGAGTATCCCAACATCGTTTTCTTAGCCCGTGAATTCTACGGTCAGGCTGATGCCGAGATTTTAGACTACCTAGTGGTGCATGAAACAGCGCACCAGTGGTGGTATGGCGTCGTGGGTAACAATCAAGTGACCGAAGCCTGGCTAGACGAAGGCCTGACTGAATTTAGCACCGTTTTGTTCTTTGAGAAGGTACGGGGCCGCGGCCAGGAAGAAGCCGCTTCCCTGGCCGGCTTGTACCAAGCCTACCGTCAAACTAACGGTGACGGGAAAATACTGCGTTCCTTAAACGAGTTCCCCAGCGAATTAGCTTATAATGCACTGGTATACGGTAAGGGTTGCCTATTGTTCTTGCAGCTTAGAGAAGAGCTGGGTGAAGAACTGATGCTAACACTGCTGCAGGAATACTACCGCCGCTTTGCTTACAGAAATGCCACCAGCGAGGACTTTATTCGTACCGCCGAGGAAATTAGCGGCCAGAACTTAGGTTCCTTTTTTCAGGACTGGCTGCTGTAAACCAGTTTACTTTTATTGACAGAGTGATATAATAGTAATAGTTATGCATTATTAAGATGGGGTGAAACAATGGAGGAAAACACCCAGAAAAAGACCCCGCGCCGACGCTCCACTCGCCAGCGTCGTGTTATCCTGGACGTATTGCGCAGTACCAAATCTCATCCCACGGCGGATTGGGTCTACGAACAGGTAAGGCAAGAGATCCCTAACATTAGCTTAGGCACGGTCTACCGCAACCTGAAGCTGCTCCGGGATCTGGGCGAGGTAATGGAACTTAGTTTCGGCAGTACTTACAGCCGTTTCGATGGGAATCCGGAGCTGCACTATCATTTTCGCTGTGTAGATTGTGACCGGGTGTTAGATGTGGATATTCCTGCGGTGGAGGAATTGGAGCAAGAAGTCCGCGACCGCCACGGGTGGGAAGTATTTACCCATCGCACCGAATTCTACGGGCGTTGCCGCCAATGCAGCCGGCAGCGAGAACAAACCCCGACCAAGTAACGGCGAAACTAAGATCCCGCAGGTACATCCTGCGGGATCTTAATTTTAGGGCTGGTCGTTGTTTTCTTTCTCCAAGCCGTAGCCATAAGGTGGCCGACCCGGCCTACCGGGCATCGTTCCCATCATCTCCTGGCAATATCGACGTTGAACCGGATCGATCTGACAAATGGCATGCATGAATTCGGCTACATGATGTTTCTCATCGTTCATGGTATGGCAAAACAGCCGGCGCAGCTCGGGATCATCGGTTTCCATGGCGTGGCGCTGGTACTGGTTAATAGCCATCAGCTCACCGATAAGATCTTCGCGCAGCGCAAATAACCGTTCGTCCAGTACACAGGGTTCCTCCCACGGTGGGCGGTTCATACCCATTTCGGTCCCTCCTTCTCAAGGATAAAGAAATGTTATTCCTGCTGCTAAGGTATGCAAACATCAGGCAAAAAGATATTATAAACCAAACCAAGTGCTGCCGGGCCCATCCCCAAAGCGGAGCTTAGCCCTAATTCCAACGAGCGAGGCGAACGAGGGCAAACCGCCCATGAATGTTCCTAACATATGGTGGGCCAGTCGAGCCCCGAAGAGGCGAGTTCAGAGGCGGCCCGAGGGAGCCGAGCCCGGTCGTTCTGGCAGGCACCGCGCAGCGTGAGGATGGGCCGGCAGCGGCAATCATCGAGCCAGCCAGAACCAGAACCAGGCCCACATAGGGACCGCCTGAGCCCGCTTCTTAGGTGGCACGGCAACCATCGTGACAGAAAAGCAGTATCAGAGCATTGCATTTCTATGCAACAAGACTTATAATTATATGTATTGAAGCGCCCAACTGCAGCCCGAAACTAAGACGCGGTGAAGAGGCTGATCGGGACTGTTAACGAGCAACATCAGAATAGCCAACCGAATGTTAAGGAGGAGAACCATGAACAAAATCAAAAAAGTGGTGCTGGCCTATTCCGGCGGCCTGGACACCTCGATTATCATCCCTTGGCTCAAAGAGAATTACGGTTGCGAAGTTGTAGCCATGGCAGCCGATGTGGGACAAGGAGAAGAGCTGGAGCCCCTGGAAGAAAAAGCGATTAAGACCGGTGCCAGTAAGATCTATATCGAAGATCTTAAAGACGATTTTGTCCAGAACTATGTTTTTCCGCTGCTGAAAGCCGGTGCGGTCTACGAAGGCAAGTACCTCCAAGGCACAGCCATCGCCAGGCCGATTATCGCCAAGCGGCTGGTGGAAATAGCTGTGGCCGAAGGGGCCGATGCCATTGCCCACGGTTGTACCGGTAAAGGCAACGACCAGGTCCGGTTTGAGTTCACGGCTAAAGCTCTGGCCCCACAGCTAAAAGTCATTGCTCCCTGGCGGGAATGGGATATTAAGTCCCGGGACGAAGAGATCGATTACGCTCTGGCGCGCGGCATCCCTGTACCGGTGAGCAAAGAAAAACCGTACAGCATGGATCGTAACCTCTGGCATATCAGCTACGAGGGCGGCGTGCTGGAGGACCCGGATTTTGAGCCCCAGGAAGACATGTTTTTGCTTACAGTCTCGCCGGAAAAAGCCCCGGACAAACCCACTTATGTAACCATCGATTTTAAGCAGGGTGAACCGGTGGCTGTGGACGGCGAGAGGATGTCACCGGTGGCCTTGGTGCAAAAGCTCAATGATATTGCCGGAGCCAACGGTGTGGGCCGAGCCGATCTGGTGGAGAATCGCCTGGTGGGCATGAAATCCCGCGGCGTGTATGAAACTCCCGGCGGCACCGTCCTGATGTGTGCTCACCGCGAGCTGGAGTATCTTACCTTGGATCGGGACACCATGCACTACAAAGAACTGATCGCGGCCAAATATGCCGAGTTGGTCTATTACGGCTTGTGGTTTACACGGCTTAGGGAGGCACTGGATGCGTTTGTAAGTGTAACCCAGCAGCCAGTGACAGGCAGCGTTCGGCTTAAACTGTACAAAGGCAATATCATTGTGTCCGGCCGCACTTCTCCCAACAGCTTGTACCGGGAAGATCTGGCCACCTTCGGCGCCGACGATGTGTATGATCAAAAAGATGCTGCCGGGTTCATCAACCTCTACGGCTTGCCGCTGGCAGTCCAGGGCTGGCTGAAAAGCAAGGGATCTCAGGCATGAAGCTGTGGGGCGGACGGTTTCGCCACCAGACAGCGGCTGAGATGGAGGAGTTTAACTCCTCTATCCAGTTCGACCACCGCCTGTGGCAAGAAGATATTGACGGCAGCCTGGCCCATGTGAAGATGCTGGCAGCGGTGGGAGTTCTCTCCGCCGCTGAAGCCGACACCATCGGTCGCGGTCTGGCAGAAATCCGGGCTGAAATTGAGCAGGGCCAATTTGACTTTTCTCCTGAGCTCGAGGATATTCATATGCATATCGAGCACCGTCTGATGGAAAAAATCGGGCCGGTGGGCGGCAAAGTCCACACCGCTCGCAGCCGCAACGATCAGGTAGCTTTAGACACCCATCTGTACGTGCGCCGGCAGGTGGATAAAGTACTGGACTTAATTACTGCCCTGCAACGAGAACTGATCCAGCAAGCGGAGAAGCACCTGGATGTGATTATGCCGGGTTATACCCATCTGCAGCATGCCCAACCGGTGCTGCTGGCTCATCATTTGCTGGCCTATGTTCATATGCTGCAGCGCGATCGCCAGCGCTTTTTAGACTGTCGTGAGCGAGCCGACCTAATGCCGCTGGGAGCAGGGGCCCTGGCCGGAACCGGGTTTCCCATTGATCGGGAGCTAGTGGCTAAGGAGCTGGGGTTCTCGGCCTTGTACGAAAACAGCTTGGATGCTGTGAGCGATCGGGATTATATCCTGGAATTCTTAGCGGCGGCGGCCATTTGTATGGTGCATCTGTCCCGCTTAGCCGAAGAACTTATCTTGTGGTCCAGCCAGGAGTTTGCTTTTGTGGAGCTGGACGAGGCCTACAGCACCGGCTCCAGCATTATGCCCCAGAAGAAAAATCCCGATGTGCCGGAACTGGTCCGGGGCAAAGCCGGCCGGGTAGCCGGGCACCTTCTGGCTTTGCTCATGACAGTGAAAGGCCTGCCGCTGGCATATAACAAAGACCTGCAAGAAGATAAAGAAGCTTTGTTCGATACCGTGGATACGCTAACTGCCTGCCTTAGCATATTTGCTCCCTTAATCGCCACCCTCAAGGTGAACCGGGACCGTATGCGCCAAGCTATAAGCGGTGATTTTTCCACCGCCACAGACCTGGCAGATTACCTGGCCCGGCGCGGCCTGCCGTTTCGAGAGGCCCACGCAGTGGTGGGGCGGCTGGTGCAGCTTTGTCTGGACCAGGGGAAGAGCCTGGAGGACCTCTCCCTTAAAGAGCTCCAGCAGGCCTCAACGCTGTTTGAGCCTGACGCCCTGGCAGCCCTGACTCCGGAAGCGGCGGTGGCAGCCCGAACCTCCTCCGGCGGCACGGCCCTGGAGCAAGTAAAACTCCAATTGGCCCGGGCGAAAGCGTTAGTACAACCAAATCCCAGCGCCTGACGAACCGGATTTTATCTCAACCCCTGCCTTGCGGCAGGGGTTTTTTGAGTCACCAAACAGCCACCGGGTCAATATTATGGGGAAGAGAAGGTGTGCTTTGACCGGCACGCTTTCGGAGAAAAAATCAGGGGAGGGGAATGTTAGGTGAAGGTAAAGGTCTGGTTGTTATTGGTTGCGTTGGTAACGGTGTTGGTGGCTGGGTGCAGTCCCACCCAGGTGCCCCCGGCCCAAGCGCCGGAGCCACCGGCGGCAACCCATGTACTGGAGCCGTTGTCACCTGCCGTTACTGTCACTGTCGGTGCCAAAGAAGTGGTATCCGATTCTGGGCTTCTCATTGGGGTGGCTAAAGGTTACTACCAAGAGCTGGGACTGAACATCGAATCGGTCAACTTCAATACCGGTCAGGAGATGATTAACGCACTGGCAGCAGGACAATTGGATGTCGGTTTTACCGTTACGGCCTCCGGCCTGTTTAACGCTATGTTGCGCGGGATTCCCATCAAGATTGTGGCAGATAAAGGTGTCAACGTGGCTGGCCAGGGTTACTACCGGCTCTGCATCCGCAAAGACTTGGTAGATGAAATTAAAGACTTCGAGGATCTGCGCGGGCGCAAATTAGCTATTGTGGGCACAGCCTCGCTGGACGAGATTGCTCTGGATCGTTGCCTCAATGCCGGCGGCATGACCACTGCCGACGTACAGGTGGAAGTGATCCGAGCCTTCCCGGATATTGTAGCCGCCATGGCCAACGGCAGCATCGACGGCGGCATGGTTATTGAGCCGTTCGTGGCCCAAGGCATGAGTAGCGACATCTTGGATCCGTGGAAAGATCCGTCAGAATACGACCCCCATGCCCAAACAGCGCTTCTCATCTATGGAACGTCCTTCATCAACCGACCTGAGGTGGCCGATCGATTCATGATCGCCTATATCAAAGCGCTGCGGGACTACAACGATGCTTTCTTCAAAGACATAAAAAAAGAAGAGATCATCTCCATCCTGGCCGAGACGTCAGTGGTAAAAGACAAGGCACTGTATGAGCAAATGTTCCCGGTAGGGTTAAATCCCGATGGCTATGTCCGCGCCAAGGGTATCGAGTTAGATCTAAAGTGGTACAAAGAGCGGGAGCTGCTCAAAGGAGATCTCAAACTCGAGGATGTTCTCGATAACCAGTACGTGGATCGGGCCCTCCAAGTGCTAGGAAAATACGAGTAAACAATCAGGGAGGGCTGGGGCTGCAGCCCTCCCTCCTGCCTCTCCCTGACTGTTTGGAGGTGGTGCCAAGTGCGAATGGAAGGAAAGGTCATTTCGTTTTTTTCGCCGCTATTGCTCTTAGTCTTGTGGGAAGTGTTGGCCCGAGCGGGCGTGGTGGATATACGCTTGTTTTCCTGTCCCAGCCGCATTATGGAAACCTTTGTTCCGGTGTTTTTCTCCGGTGAACTTTTGTACCACAGTTGGATCAGCGTTCGCCGCATTTTGCTAGGATTTGCTGCCGGAGCAATACCAGGAGTGCTGCTGGGACTTTCCATGGGCTTGTTCCCGCTGGTGCGGGCTGCTCTGGAGCCCATGGTGGCGGCTACGTTTCCCATCCCTAAGCTGGCTATTATGCCGCTTATTCTGCTGGTGTTCGGGCTAGGGGAAAGTTCTAAAGTGTTTACCATTGCCATCGGTGTTTTTTACTTAGTGCTGATTAACACCATGGCCGGGGTGCTCAGCATCGATCCAATCTATCTGGATGTGGCCAAAAACTACAGTGCCAGTCGCTGGAACTTCTATCGTACTGTGGCCCTGCCCGGCGCGCTGCCGATGATTTTTGCCGGCTTTAAGTTGGGCATGGGCACAGCTCTGCTTCTGATTGTGGCGGCAGAGCTGACAGCAGCCCGGGCCGGCGTGGGCTATTGGATTTGGCGGGCCTACGATATGTTCGACATTGAACGCATGTTTGTGGCCTTGATCATGATGTCTATATTGGGCTATCTACTTTCATATCTATTGGACTATATTGAACAGCGGGTGATACCGTGGAAAGCGCCGCGGCCCTAACAGCAACAAGATGGTACCAGGGAGGAGGCCACAGGGATGACAACCAGCCGTGAAGCTATTTTACTAAGAGGAATTAGCAAGGTGTTTCCCAACCGCCACGGTACCCCGGTGGTGGCCTTAGAAGATATCAATCTTACTGTGAAGGAGGGCGAATTTCTTTGTATCGTGGGGCCCAGCGGCTGCGGTAAGTCCACCTTGCTCCGGATTCTAGCCGGACTGGAGCAACCCACCTCGGGCGAGGCCATTGTGACAATAACAGAGGAGGGCAAACCGGTCAACTCCATGGTATTCCAGGAACAATCTTTGTTTCCTTGGTACACGGTGAAAGAGAACATAGCCTATGGCCTAGCTATGCGGGGAATCCCTCGGCCGGAGCGCGAACAGATCACCGACCATTACCTTAAAATCACCGGCCTCAGCAAATTCGCCCATGCCTATCCCCATCAACTGTCCGGAGGCATGAAACAACGGGCCAGTGTGGCCCGCGCCTTTGCCAATGATCCGGCTATTCTTCTTTTGGATGAACCGTTTGGATCCTTAGATGAACAAACACGGGTTTTGCTGCAGCAGGAACTGCTCAAAATCTGGGAGGGGACTCAAAAGACAGCCATGTTCATCACCCATAGCATTGACGAAGCGTTGGGATTAGGCGATCGGGTGCTGGTGATGACAGCCCGACCGGGCCGAGTAAAGGCTGTTTTAGACATCGATTTACCCCGTCCGCGGAATCTCACCGTGATCCGCTCCCAGCCCCGTTTCCTGGATTTATTTCATACCATCTGGTTCAGCTTGCGGGAAGAGGTACTCAAGGCCAGAACCGAGGAACTTAGCTAATAATTGGTGACAAAAAATGTCGGCGCTACGAAAGGTTTTTCAGCCGTTGTCAGCGAAAGTATAATGAGCATCTTCTTTAGGAAGTAATAGAAAGAGAAACAGTAATTGGTAAGGTGAGGCTAATGCTGACGCAGCTGCACGATTTCGGCGTGTTGGATTTCCTGGATATCATAATCGTGGCTTTTGTGTT
This sequence comes from Bacillota bacterium, assembly GCA_012837285.1. Lineage (NCBI taxonomy): Bacteria > Bacillati > Bacillota > Bacillota bacterium. Next base: position 7,660 of record DURJ01000133.1, on the reverse strand, counting down.
TTACCGGGTTATTATATGGATTCGGGGCACGCGCGCTGTGCAGCTAATAAAAGGCCTGGCCGTGCTTCTGCTGGCCTATTTGTTCAGCCGCCGCTTTGAGCTGGCCGCCACCAGCTGGTTACTGGATAAAGTTATGACCATGGGTCTTATTGCCATTCCCCTGATCTTTCAGCCGGAGCTCCGTCGTGGTCTGGAACAATTGGGCCGCGGCCGCTTTTTTGGCGGGGCTAACCGCCTGCTGGACACCGAGGATGTTACCGGTATGATTCGTGAAGTGGTGCGAGCAGTTCAGGTGTTGTCCCGGAGCAAAGTTGGGGCCTTGATTGTACTGGAACGACAGACCGGCCTTAGGGAGGTAGAAGAAACGGGAATTCCACTGGATGCTGTGGTGTCGGCTGAGGTGCTGGTTAATATCTTCGTGCCCAATACACCGCTCCATGACGGGGCCGTCATTATCCGGGGCGACCGGGTCGCGGCCGCCGGTTGTTTCCTTCCCCTGACTGAGAGCGACGTCAGCCAGGAACTGGGGACCAGGCACCGGGCGGCGCTGGGCATCAGCGAGCAATCAGACTGCGTGACGGTGGTGGTGTCAGAAGAGACCGGCATCATTTCCTTAACTCATGAGGGACGGATCAAACGCCACCTGGACGAATCCAGCCTGAACGAACTGTTATCAGGAATTTTTAAGCAGGAAACAGGAGTACCATTCCTGCGCTGGGGGTCTTTACATGGATAGTTGGCTGCAAAAAGATGCTGTTGTCCGTGTGGTGGCGCTCATTCTGGCCTTCGTCATGTGGCTGTTTGTCATCAACGAGAACAATCCACAGGATGCGCGCACGATTTCAGTTCCGCCGGAACTTAGGAACCTCCCAGCCGGGCTGGTATTAGCCGAAGATATCAAGCCCGTGTCGGTCCGGCTGAAGGGCCGCCGAAACGACCTCTACGCTACCGGATCCTCAGAGATCGGTCTGTATGTAGACCTATCCGAGGGGGTGGAAGGTGAAGGAACCTATCCGGTACAGGTTGCAACCCTGCCGGACAACCTCCAGCTAGTCCATGTCAGCCCGCGCGAGGCAGCGGTTAAGCTGGAGGCGATTATACAAAAGCAGCTGCCGGTAGAGCTGGTCACACGCGGCAATCCAGCCCCCAGCTATGCTGCCGGCGAACCGGTGCTCAGTCCGGTACAAGTATTGGTAGAAGGCCCTCGCAGCCGGGTGAACACTGCCAGCCGGGCGGTGGTCAGGCTGGACACAGAAGGAGCCAAGGATAACATTCAGGTAAGTGTTCCCGTTCAGATCTTAGATAGCAAGGGAGCACCGGCGGCAGAAGGACTCAGGATCAAACCGGAAGTGATTGAAGTGGCGCTGCCGGTAGCGCGATTGCCGGCCAAGATTGTATCTGTAAATGCACAGGTCACCGGAGAACCCGCTGCCGGCTACCAAGTAGCACAGGTATTGGTGGATCCGGCCACTGTCATTGTGAGCGGACCGCCGGCCATGCTAGCCGAGGTTACTTCAGTATCTACCTTACCTTTTAGTATTAGCGAAGCCACTTCCACCCAAACCGGCGATGTTCGGATAGCCCTGCCCCGGGATGTGCGGGCCGAAGTGGAGAAGGTACGGGTGACAGTGGTTATCGAGCAGCGCACCGTCCAGCGCACTTTAGATAATATAGAAGTAAAAACACGGGATTTAGCCCCCGATTTAGAGGCGGAGACAGAGCCTAAAACAGTTAAAGTTACCGTATCCGGACTTTCTCAAACCATCAACCGGCTGAGCCAAAGCGACGTGGTGGCTTATGTGAGCGCTCAGGATCTCACCGCCGGCGAACACGAACTGCCGCTACGGTTGGTGCTTCCAGACGGTGTGCGCCAAGTGGGAGTCGAGCCGGCCCAGGTAAAGGTTACCATTAAGGAGTTGGTGGCAGCCGGAGAGTAACAACAACTTTCCGGAGTGTAAACTGTTTTGCATTTCCTTCAGGGCTGCCTACCAAGACAGCCCTGAATTATTTCCGGGGAAATATAGGTTGACAACGCCCGGAAAGAATATGAAGATATAAATTGTGCTTGTATTTATCCTGAATCAAAAAGGAGGACCCACGTTGGGACGCCTATTTGGAACTGATGGGGTGCGCGGCGTAGCCAATCTGGATCTTACGCCGGAACTGGCTTTTGCCCTGGGTAGGGCTGGAGCCTTTGTCCTGACCAATGCCAAGAAAAGACCGCAGCTGGTAGTAGGGCGGGATACACGTCAATCAGGTGATATGTTAGAAGCAGCACTTACAGCGGGAATACTGTCAGTGGGCGGTGATGTCCTCAGCGCCGGAATCATTCCCACCCCGGCTGTTGCTTACCTCACCCGTATTTTAGGCGCCGATGCCGGCGTGATGATTTCGGCTTCTCACAACCCGGTACCGGATAACGGGATCAAGTTTTTTTCGGCCCAGGGGTACAAACTCCCGGACGAAACCGAAGATCAGGTGGAAAGGCTGCTTACCGAACATAACTTGCCTCGGCCCACCGGCGGGGAGGTAGGGAAAAAACGCCAACTGGACCGAGCCGCCGAACTGTACCTTAATCACTTACAGCAAGAGCTGGGAACAGATCTATCGGCTCTTAACATAGTGGTGGATACGGCCCATGGCGCTGTATACCACGTAGCACCCACCATACTTGAGCGTCTCGGAGCCCAGGTGACGGCAATTAACGCTGCTCCCACCGGAACCAACATTAATGTAAACTGCGGTTCCACTTGTCCCCAAACACTTCAACAGGCGGTCACAGAGACAGGGGCCGATATAGGCTTTGCTTTCGACGGCGATGCCGATCGGTTGATCGCCGTAGACGAAAGCGGAGCTCTAGTGGACGGCGACCAGATCATGGCCATCTTGGCCTTGTGGCAGCAAGAAAAAGGGCTTCTTACTGGGAACGGCCTGGTGGCTACTTCCATGAGCAACATGGGCCTGGAAGTAGCGCTGAAGGAGCGCGGTATAGAACTGGTTCGAGCCGCAGTCGGCGATCGTTACGTGCTGGAAGAGCTGCTAAAGCGCGGTTGGAACCTAGGCGGCGAACAGTCCGGCCATATCATCAACCTAGATCATAACACCACCGGCGACGGCCTAAGTACCGCCCTGCAGCTGCTTCAAGTCTTAGCTGAAAAAAGGCAGCCCCTGTCCGAGCTGGCAGCAGTAGTGCAACCTTTCCCTCAGCTCCTAGTTAACGTGCCCGTAGCAACCAAAAGCGGTTGGCAGAAAAACGAACAGATAAAAGCGGCCATCACCGAAGCCGAACAAGCCCTGCACGGCCGCGGCCGCATCCTGGTACGCCCCTCCGGCACCGAACCGGTGATCAGAGTCATGGTGGAGGGAGAAGAAGAAAAGATGCTAAAGAACTTAACCGATAAAATTGCCGTCGTCATAAAGGAACAGCTGGGATAGTAAAAGCGAAATAGAAAAAAGCACCGCTTGGAAAGCACATTGCTTTTTAGGTGGTGCTTTTGCTTTATATGTGTTTAGCACATTGAGAGCAGGAATTGACTGAAATGTGTCGAATTGACTACAATACAATGTCTGATTACCTAGATTCTTTACAAAAAAGAGAGTTGATACTATGGACATAAGAGTACAACAACTCCAACGCCTAGCTCAGTCAACTAAGTCTCGGCATTATCAGTTGGTTTTGGTAGTAGGGACGGCAGGTGCCGGTAAGACCAAGTTGCTGGTGGATTTATGTTGTACCTATGGCTATACCTATGTCAATTTAGGTACAAACTTGAGCGAAAAATTGTTGCCGCTGTCACAACAAGACGTGCCTACCAAAGTGCTACCGACAATAGAAGAGCTTCTTAACAATCCAGGCAAGAAAACCACAGTTCTAGATAATACAGAAATTCTGTTTGAACCGACTTTGCTGCAAGATCCTCTCCGATTGCTCCAGCTTGTTAGCCGCTGGAGAACCGTTGTGGCAGCTTGGAGTGGCCAGTTTGTTGCTGGCCGTTTGATCTATGCCCGGCCTGGACACCCGGAATATCGCAGCTACAGTCAAGTTCAGGCTTTAGTTTATCCTTTAGCAGACCAATAAAAGGAGAGGGGGAGTGCTAATGCGGTACCACCAGGTAATCAATTTCGAGCCTTTAGAGACTGTCATCCAGCTGCTTGAAGCTGATGAAAAAGATCGAGCAGCTGATTTAGTGCGAAGTTTTGTTATCTCCCACCGCATGAGCGAAAACCTAACCGAGCTGGTGTTTCCCCAGCTTCAGTATCACCAGCCCAGGGATAACAAAGGGCTTTTTATCGTCGGTAATTACGGTACCGGTAAATCACATTTGTTATCGTTTATCTCGGCTGTGGCTCAACACGCCGACCTAGTAGCGGATATCCATGATGAACAAGTAGCCCAAGCTGCCAGCAGCATTGCGGGCAAGTTTAAGGTACTACGCACGGAAATCGGAGCCGTAACCAAACCATTGCGCGATATAGTTCTAGATGAGCTGGAGGCTTATCTGGATAGCCTCGGGATCAAATACCGCTTTCCCAGTGCGGCTGAAGTTAGCAACAACAAAGAACTGCTAGTGGAAATGATGGCTGCCTTTAACCAGGCCTATCCCCAGCATGGATTGCTGGTGGTGGCCGATGAGCTGTTGGATTATCTTCGCGGTCGCAAGGAGCAAGAGCTAGTCTTAGATCTAGGCTTCCTCCGTGAAGTTGGGGAGGTGTGTGGGCTTACCCGATTTCGGTTTGTAGCCGGTATCCAAGAATCACTGTTTGACAATCCCCGTTTTCAGTTTGTAGCCAGCAGTATCCGGCGGGTAAAAGACCGCTTCGAACAGGTACGTATTGTACGTCAGGATATAGCTTTTGTAGTGGCAAATCGTTTATTAAGAAAAAATGCCAAGCAGCGGGCCTTGATTCGCGAACATTTGCAGCCATTTATAAAGTTATATCAACACATGAGCGAGCGGCTGGAGGATTTCGTGGCCCTCTTTCCCATTCACCCTGCCTATCTGGAGATTTTTGAGCAGTTGTACGTGGTAGAGCAACGCCAGGCGTTGAAGGCTATCAGTACCAGGGTGCGTAAACTGCTGGACCAAGAAATTTCTGCGTCTGAACCGGGTATTATTTCTTTTGATTCCTATTGGGACGATATTAAAGAAGAAGCAGCCTTGCGGTCTGATCCAGCTGTGCGTGAAGTGCTAGATAAAAGCCAGGTGCTGGAAAATAGAATTAAACAGGCGATGCCCCGTCGGGAGTATTTACCCCTGGCCTTGCGCATAATTGCCGCCTTGTGCATTCATCGTTTGACCACAGACGACATTAACGTCCCCTTAGGGATGACAGCAAACGAAATGCGCGATAGTCTGTGCCTATACATGCTCTTACCCGAAGAAGACGCCGATTTTCTACAGACTACCATTGAATCGGTACTCAGAGAAATCCAAAACACCGTCAGCGGCCAGTTCCTTTCCTTCAATTCCCAGAACGGGCAATACTACCTGGATGTCAAAAAGGACGTGGATTACGACAAAGAGATCGAACTTAGGGCAGATACGCTGGACGACGATACCCTGAACCGTTATTACTACAAAGTCCTGGCGCGGGTTATGGAGTGTTCGGAAACTACTTATGTTTCCGGCGCCCGCATTTGGCAATACGAACTTGAGTGGCCGGAACGAAAAGTCTCCCGGGTAGGCTATCTGTTTTTCGGTGCGCCTAACGAACGTTCCACGGCCCAACCGCCGCGGGATTTCTATCTCTATTTCCTGCAGCCTTTCTCTCCTCCCACGTACGAAGACGAGAAGAAAGCCGACGAAGTGTTTTATTTTCTTACTCACCGAGACGATACCTTTGATCAAGCTTTGCGGTTGTTTTCCGGGGCACAGGCCCTGGCTCAAGATGCTGCCAAAGGTACAAAACAAATCTATAACACGAAAGCGGAAGAGCAGTTCAAAATCTTGTCCACGTGGCTCCGAGACAATCTGCAAACAGCCTTCACTGTGGTCTACCGTGGTGTGGGCACAAGCATGGCCAAATGCCTCACGAAAGTGGCCACTAGGGCTAACTTCCGAGATCAAGTAAACCACGTAAGCGCCAATCTTTTGAGCGCCCATTTTGCCGAACAGACGCCTCAGTATCCCACTTTCTCTATTTCAATCACCACGGCCAACAGGCAGCAGGCTGCCAAAGAAGCCTTGCGTTGGATTGCAGGTACAATCAAGACCGATCAGGGTACGGCCGTGCTCGTTGCGTTAGAACTCCTTGATGATAACAAACTGCGGCCTCACAATTCACGCTACGCTAAGTATTTCCTACAAAGGCTAAAGGGAAAAGGACCCGGCCAGGTGCTTACAAGAAAAGAAATTATCGAATTATACTACCAAGAGTTGGAGTACGAGCGGCATTTTCGCCTGGAACCGGAGTGGGTAGTGGTGATTATCGCTAGCCTCATCTACACCGGCGATGTTGTACTCGGCATCAAGGGCTGCAAGATCGACGCCGCGAACATAGAAGAGCTAATTGAACGACCCCTGGCAGAGTTAACAGACTTCAGACATATTGAACCCACAAAAGAATTTCCCCTGGCCCCCTGGCAGGCCATTTTCGAGCTACTAGATATACCGCCGGGGTTAATAGTGAACCAAGCCACGCGAGAAGAGGGGATCAAGAAGCTACAAGAACAGCTGGCGCAAGATATAGACGAACTGGTGCTAACTCAACAAAAACTGAATCAGGGCCTGACTGTATGGGAAGTAAGCCTGCTTAGCGAACAGAAAGCTAGCCAATTGGTTCAGGCTTTGTCCGATCTTAAGGAATTCTTAGAAACACTAACTGCTTTTAACACCGTAGGCAAACTTAAGAACCTAACCTACAACCTGGATCATGTTCGTACTCAGCAGGCTAGTCTGGACCGCCGGCAATTGGCCAAACAGCTCCTAACACTGCAGGCGGATCTGGCACCGCTAGCTGCCTATTTAGATACAGCTGTTGCAGTGCTGCCCCAAGACCATTCTTGGCACCAACAGGCGGCTACGGTGCACAGCCAAATTGAGGCTCGGTTGGCAGAGGCCGACTTTGGCGGTGCCAATTTACGCCGGGAACTAATACAAGCACTCAGCCAGCTAAAAGACAGTTACCAGAAAGAATACTTTACCCAACATCGGCGCGCCCGGCTGGGTCCCACGGCTGATCAGAAGAAAGTGGCCTATAGTAACGACCAGCGCCTTAAAGCACTAACCCGGTTGGCCACTATCCATGATCTTTTTCCTCATTTGGAATTAACGACTCTTACTTCTCGCTTAAGCGGTCTAAAGTCGTGCTTTGAGCTGGACCCGAAGCAGTTGGCTGACAAACCTATTTGTCCCTTCTGCAGTTTTAGACCGGCTGAAGAACAGCCAAAGGTACCGGCAGAGGCGGAACTGGACCAACTAGAACAAGAGCTAGATGATCTTTATAATAAATGGTCGAAGATGCTGGTAACCAGCCTAGAAGACCCCACGGCCCAAGAGAACATCTATCTCTTATCAGCAGCCGAGCAGGAGTTATTGGACCAAGTGATCAAGGAGCGGCAGTTGCCTTATGAGATTAACAGCGGTTTTATCAGGGTAGTACAAGAAGTGCTGTCAGGGATGGAACGAGTTGTGGTGCGGGCACCGGAGTTAAAACAAGC
>DURJ01000132.1 GCA_012837285.1 Bacillota bacterium | reverse complement strand
GCGGCTGCTGGCTGAGGGAAGTGGGCACTACCAATAAGGTGTATCTTAGCGACTACGAGACCGCTATTGGCGAGGAAACAGCCTTGCTTTTGAAGGTACACACCAGCAATTATCGCATCTGCGGCTTTACCGAGACAGTATCGGCCGCCCAGCTGGTGACCTTAGGCCGAAAATACCATCTCCCTGTTTTGGAAGATTTGGGCAGCGGGGTGCTGGTGGATCTTAGCACCATCGGCCTGGAGAAAGAACCGCCGGTTCCGGAAAGCATTGCCGCCGGGGTGGATGTGGTAACTTTCAGCGGTGATAAGCTGCTGGGCGGAGCCCAGGCAGGAATTATCGTCGGTAAGAAAAAATACCTGGATCAAATAAAACGTCACCCTCTGGCCCGGGCGGTGCGGGTGGGCAAATTGACCCTGGCTGCGCTGGAAGCCACGCTGCATCTGTATCTGGATCCGGAGCGGGTGTGGGAGCGGGTCCCTACGCTGCGGGCCCTGCGCCAAGACCAGGACAGCATCAGAATCCGGGCTCAGCGGTTGGCAGAGGATATTGCCCAGCGGTGTGACGGCCTCACGGCCACGGTGGATCCAGGCACGTCCGAAGTTGGTGGCGGCTCACTGCCGCTCACCCGGCTCCCCACCTTCCTAGTGGCCATCACAGCCGATGAGCTCTCGGCTCAAGAGCTGGCCAACAGACTACGGCAGGGGAGCCCACCGGTGGTGGCTCGTATTGCCAATGAACAAGTACTGCTTGATCTGCGGACAGTGGCGCCACCGGAAGAAGACCAACTACTGGCAGCTCTGGCCGCAGCAGCAGAACGGGGGAGGTAAACGGTGCCGGCGCGCGTATATATACTGGAAGTCGTTATTTTGGGTCCCATGGCCTTTCGGGTCTTTCAGTTGTTAGCTGAAAAGCTCAGCCCCTGGCTGTTTGGGCCGCTGGTTTTTATGCTGACCCTGCTGGCCGGCGATCTTATCCTGGTTGTTTTGTGGCGGGAGCGAGCCGCTCCCTATCTTGATGATGTTTTGACCGACACGCTCATGTTTGGCGTCCTCGGTCTGTTGGCAGCTGTAGTTTTCCAAGCAGCCGAGCTGTATCTGGAAGTACAGCCGAACCTGGGTCTAATAGCGGTACTTATTTTTTTGTTGTTCCTAAGTATCACGGAAAATAGTCGGCGTCAGCCTAGATTGTAAGGAGAGTGCCCCAACCATGAAGCACATTATTATCGGCACAGCCGGCCATGTAGATCACGGCAAGACAACCTTAATCGAAGCTCTTACCGGGCGCGATACGGATCGTCTACGAGAAGAGAAAGAACGCGGTATTTCCATTGAGTTAGGCTTTGCCCCGTTTGATTTGCCCAGCGGACGTAGGGCCGGGGTGGTGGATGTGCCTGGCCACGAGCGGTTCATCAAGCACATGCTGGCCGGGGTGGGTGGCTTCGACCTGGTGTTGTTGGTGGTGGCAGCCGACGAGGGAGTTATGCCCCAGACCCGTGAGCACCTGGATATTCTGGAACTAAGCGGGGTCACAAACGGTCTCATTGTGCTCAACAAAGCTGATTTAGTTGATGCCGACTGGTTGGAGCTGGTGGAGGAAGATGTACACACAGCTGTCCAAGGAACCTTTCTGGAGCAGGCGCCCATATATTGTGTTTCAGCTCTAACCGGACAAGGCATACCGGAACTGCTTCAAGCCATCGATGCAGCCACTGATGCCGTCATTGAGCGCGAGTCCGGCGGACCGTTTCGGCTACCGGTGGACCGTGTGTTTACTATCCCGGGTTTCGGCACCGTGGTTACCGGTACCTTAATTTCCGGGACCGTGCACCTGGGTGAGCAGGCCATGGTTTACCCACGGGAGCTGGAGGCCCGCATCCGGCAGATTGAGATCCATGATCAAAAAACTGCCGCTGCTTCCGCCGGGCAACGAGTCGCCCTGAATTTAGCCGGGTTGGGAACAGAAGAAGTGGAGCGGGGGGCGGTGGTAGCCACGCCCGGCTCCCTCACCCCCTCTACCGCCATCGACGCTCGCCTGCTGGTATTAGCCCACAGCCCACATCCGGTGGAACATTATCAGCGCCTGCGGCTGCACACCGGCACAGCCGAGATTCTAGGCCGGGTCTACCTGTTGGAGGGGGACGAAATACCGCCGGGAGAATCAGCTCTGGTGCAATTTAGGCTAGAAGAAGAGGTGGCTCTTCGGCGCGGCGACCGGTTTGTAATCCGTACTTATTCGCCGGCCACCACTATCGGCGGCGGCGTGGTGCTTATACCGGTGGCGTCCAGACACAAGCGACTGGATCCGAAGGTCTTGACCGAACTGAGACAAAAAGAAAAAGGAGCCCCTGAAGATCTGGTGGCCCATGCTTTAGTAGCTGCCGGCATGGCCCTGAGGACCACCGCCGAACTGGCTCGAGCCGCCGGCGTTTCCCTGGAACAGACTGAAGCGGCGCTGAGCAAATTATCTGCTGCCGGAACAGCGGCATCCCTTACGGTGGAAGGGAATATATATTATCTGGACGGGGAAACTTTTCGGCAGACACTGGAGCGAGTGCAGGCGGCCCTGGCTGCTTATCATCAGAAGTATCCCCTCCGAGCCGGAGCGCCCCTGGAGGAAGTCCGGGCCCGTTTCTTCCCGGAGGTTTCCTCCCGGTTTCTAGTGCCACTGCTTAACCTTCCCTTAGCCGCTGCCCTGGTAAATGAAGGGGATCGTATTCGTCTGGCCGCTCATACCGTCCGGTTTTCCCCGGAACAGGAACAAGCCGCCCAGGTCCTAGTCCGTGAGCTCGAAGCCCAGCCTTTTAGCCCACCGGCCCTGGGTGACATCATCGCCCAGCACAAACTTAAGGTAGAGGCGAAAGAGCTGATCGCCGCCCTGCTGGAAGGCGGCCGGCTGGTTCAAGTAGCCGACGACATCATTTTTGCCCCCAGCGCCTACGAACAAGCAAGGCAAAGAGTAATCGACTTTGTCAAGGCCAACGGGAGCATAACCGTGGCCGAGCTCCGGGATCTGCTCAACACTTCCCGCCGCTACGCCTTGCCGCTGCTGGAGTACCTGGATGCCAAACGCATTACCCGCCGAGTAGGCGACAAACGGATCCTGGGCCCGGCCGGCAATGAAATCAGATAGCCGATTCAGTTGGCGGCTGGGAGGAAAATACAGCCAACTCTATACAGACGGGACCTACGTCGAGGTGGTAGCGCCGAGTTCAAGCTAACCGGC